>CACDQA010000004.1 GCA_902554745.1 uncultured Pelagibacteraceae bacterium | reverse complement strand
AGCTTTTTTAGTTACATCTTTCCATGATATATCATTTGCCTCCCATCCATATGTCATACCACCATCTTTTCTTTTTGCCATTACCCAAGCTTTATATTTTTCACTACCTCCTTCTACATAATCTCTCCATGAGTCTTTTGTGCCTGAAGGTAGAGCTGATATTAAAAGTGGATAATCATAACTATCTATTTCTCCAGTAATTGTTTTATCTGTTGTGAAACCTGTTTTATAATCTATGCCTGCTAATTTATTAATGTCACCATCATAAAAACCTCCATTTTGTATTGCCCTAGCTATTGAAATTGGATCTTTTAGCATTGATGTTTTGATTTTAATTTTTGATCCTTCATTTTTCCAAACTATTCTTCTTTTTAAAGCAAAAATCTTACAGGGTGAGCCGTTAGAATTTTTTTCACAGCTTTTTATGATTTGAGGCAGGTTTGGTTCCATGCATTGTGAATAAGGACAATACATATAAAACGAGCTACTACCATCTTTAGAAATAGCAAATACGTCTGGTTTGTTTTTTTTCTTAGAAGTCCATGAGTATTCAGGGCTCCCTGCTCCATACATGTACATCATTAAATGTTCCATGCTTTCTTTTGAAAGTTTAAGCTCACCTTTACCCCACATACCTGCATGTAAATTAAAAGAAAATAATAATGAAAAAATTAAATAAAATAAAAAATTTTTTTTAAATAAAAACATTAATGTATTAATAACATTAATATATTTAAACTCATATAAATTCTTGATTGATATAATTGTCTGTTGAATTAGTATCTACAAATGAAGATTAATAAATCTAAAATAGGACTTCTCTTTATAATTGTATTTGCAACTTTATTTTTCAATTCAAATATTTTATATGCAAATCAGTTCAATAATGATTTACGCGAAATTAGGGCTGAAATTAATCGAGACAACTTAGAAGAGGCTATAAATAAACTTAAAAAAATAAAAATTTCTAATGAAAATCAACAAGAAAAGATAGATCTTTTATTTGGAGACATTTATTTAAAAATTAATCAAATTGATAAAGCTGAAGAATTTTATCAAAAGAATTTTTTTACATCTAATGAAGAAACAGAAGCTTTAACCTTCATTGGTTTAGCAGAAGTGAGACTTGCCCAGGGTAAATTGGATGGGGCGATTAAGTATTCAGAAAAAGCAATTAAGTTAAACTCAAATAAAATTCGTCCTAAAATTATTTTGGCTATTGCAAAAACTAGACTAGGCGAAAGTGAAGAAGGGTTTAATATATTAAATACTTTATATGAGAACAGAAAAGATGCTGAAGTTGCTTTAGCTATATCAAATTTTTTTAGTTCATTTGATGAAACTAAAAAAGCAATTGAAATTTTAGAAGAATTTATAAAGAGAGATCCAAACAATATAAAAGTTTTAAATCAATTGGCTAGCTTACATTTATTCGATGGCAACAAAGACAAAGCAATTGAGTATAAATTAATTGTTTACAAATATTATGAATTTAATCGTAATAAAAAAAAACAGAGGAAAGCAAAAGCTTGGATATTATCGGTTAATCCAAAATTCTTTGACAAGCCTATAAAAATTAAAAAAGATAATAAAAAAAATCAAAAAAAATATGAAGAGGAAGAGATAACTAATTATGATGAAAATAAAAATGTTCCTCAATTTGAAGAGTTTGCGTTTGTACCTAATTCTGGTGGTAGTGGATTTATTATAGGTGATGGTAAATATGTAATTACAAATATTCATGTAATTGAAAATGCCAAAAAAATTGCTGTAAGAAATGGTATTGGCAATGCAAGAAATGCTAAAGTTTTAAGAGTTTCTAAGAACTATGATCTAGCAATACTTGAATTGGAAAAACCTTTCAAAAAGAAATTTTCTTTTGATGAGGATAAATTTGTTGATCCTTTGCCTGGTGAAGAAGTTATAATTTTAGGTTATCCTGCTGCAGGTGTAACTTTTGATTATCCAACAATTACCGAAGGGATAGTTAGCAAGGTTTTTGTTGGAGATGGTGACGGTATATTCTTAACATCAGCAACTGTTAATCCTGGTAATAGCGGTGGTCCTGTAATTAATTTAAATGGTGATTTAGTAGGAGTAATTTTTGCAGCAACAAATATTTCTGAAGTTGCGAAAGCGACAGGTGTTATAGAAACAGCTATGGGATTTGGTGTATCAAGTAATAAAATAAATGAAATCTTTAATTTTAAAAAAAGTGTTCCTGTTAATAAAACAAATTTTAACAAATCATTGTTATATGAAAAAATGTTACCAAATGTTGTTAATGTAGCTACATTAATTAATGAAAATAAATAATTAAATTTAAATTTGAGATTTAATGAATTTTATTAAAAAATTTATAATTATATTAGGTTATTTATTCTTAATATTCATGTCTCCATCAATTGCTGAGATAGTTGTTGAAACTGGAAAACATAAACATTTAGGTAAAAATTATACCAAATTTCAATCATGTAAAATAGCAGAAGAAAAAGCTAAAAAAAAGGCAATAATAAAATCTTTAGGACAAACTATTTCTTCTGAAGTTGTGTCTAATTGCTCAGAAGTAGATGGTGAATTTGATTGTGAAAGAAATCAATTATCTTTATTTGAATTAAATGGGGAGATAACTAGCTCAAAAATAACCAATAAAGTATACGACAAAGAGCTTGGTACAGAAATACTTTTTTGTGAAGTCACGATTAAAGCAAATGTTGAACCAATTAAAAAAAATTTGGATCCAACATTTCAATTTAATGTAAAATTAAATCAGGAAATCTTTAGATCTGGTGAAAATGTTGAAATCGAAATAGATACTTCAAAAAAAATGTATATGACTATTTTTCAGTGGCTACCTTATGGAGGAAAAAAATATAATGTAATAACAAAAATTTTTCCCAACAAAGAATTCAATAAAAACACTAACGACTTAGTGGATGGAAAATTAGTATTGAAATACGAAGCTTACTTTCCAGAAGAAATTAAAAAAAATAAAGTAGATGAATACTTTATATTTGTTGCATCTGAAAAAAAAATTAATTGGCTCGATGAATATGCTGAAATAGAGGGATTAAGAAAGCAGTTTTCAAAAACAAATATCTTGATGGAAAAACATTATTCTGGTTATATGTTAATTAAATGATCATTGAAAAAATAACAAAATTTATAACCATTAGTTTATTTGCAATTTTACTATCTTTTTCGAATTTTGATTACTCGATTGCAAATGACCACACTCCTAAAAGACAATTAATTAATAAACTCAAAAAAGAGATATCAGATTTAGGTGTGAAGCCAGTTAAAAAAAAGAATATATTTACAAAAGATGAAAAATGGATTGAAGCATTAGAAGCTCAATTAGAAAAATTAAAAAAAATAGAAGCATTAAAAGCTGAACTCAAAAAAGAATTAGAAGATTTAGGAGAAAAACCTGAGTCTGATGATACTAAAGAACTAGAAGCAGATGAAGAAATTATAGCATTAAGAAAGCAAATTGAAGAAGTTAAAGCTAAAAAGAAAGCTGAAGAAGATAAAAAGAAACGAGATGCAAAAATCGCTGTTGCAGTTGAAATGCTTAAAGATGAATTAGCAGCTTTAGGAGAAGAGCCCATAATAGATACAAGTGATATAGACTCTGATGAACAAATAAAAGCTTTAAAAAAACAAATTGAGGATATTAAAGAGAAAAGAAAAATTGAAAAAGCTGAGGCTGAAAAAAAAGCAGAAGAAGAGAGAAAAGCTGAAGAAAAAAAGCAAACTAGATTAGAAGCTATTGAAGGAGTAAAAAAAGAAATTTTATTTATGGGTGAAACCCCAATGTCTGAATATGAGTTTAATACTGAAGATGATTATATAGCTGCTTTAAGAAAACAATTTGAAGAAGTCAAAAAACTTAAACAAGAAGAAGAATTAAAAATTAACGCAGAAATTCCTGATTGGTATGTTGAAATGCCACAAAGCTCGGAAACAATTATGTATGCTAGAGGAAGTGCAATCTCTGCTGATCTAGATAATTCAGAACAAAGAGCGGTTGAAAATGCGTTGATTAAATTATCAACGCAAATGCAAAACAGAATTAGTAGCAAAACTAATTTAGTTATCAAAGAAGCAGGTGTAGATGCAGATCTAACTCTTAAAACAGAAATGCAAAGAATTTCAAATGTTGTTGTAAAAAATGCAACAATCACAGGATATAAAATATTCAAAACAAAAATGGCTGCAATAGCTGACGGAAAATATAGAACTTTTGTTGTAATAGAATTCCCAGTAAGTCTTGCCTATAAAAACTTTATTGCCGAAATTGATAGCAGCTTAAGTGTTAAAGCAGAGGTAAATAAATTAAAAAATACTGAAGCTTTTAAAGAACTTGAACAGTACGTGGCCGAATTTACTGGTGCTTAAAAAATAAAAATTCTTTTAATAACTAACTAATACTCTTTCTGGATCACCTGCAAATGAAGGATTTTGCTGTCTACCAAGTTCAGCTGCTTTTTGAGAGACATTCTCATCCAAATAAACAAGAAGTTCACCATTAGTAATTTTATTATCATTGTTTAAATCTGCTTTACCTTCTAAGCCTTTCATTAAAAAGTATGAAAAGATGCCGTGTTTAACCTCTTTCAAACCTGATGAAATTTGATCGAGTTGAGAAGCTGAAAATATTGTGAAATTTTTTGGAGCACTCTGATCGTTAGCAATTATCCTTACTGGTCTAGCTGATGCTAGTAAAGTTTGTTCGTCTCTTGAAACACCACTATAACAAGTGTCCAAAAATATAGTCACATTTTTTGGAGAATATTTAGCAATAGTGTCATGGAGTTCTGTTCTAGATATTCCAGTTCTTGCTAATAAATCGCTATCACCATCTTGAGGAAGAATATACAGTTCTTTTCCATCTGAAGATGCTAGCCCGTGACCAGCAAAATAAATTAATAACTCTGTTTTATTTTTTTTTATTTTTCCAGGCAACCATTTGTTCAATGCACCCAATGTATCTATTAAACTTGCCTGATCATTTACAAGTAATTTTATATTTTCATCTTTAATACCAAAGATATTTTTCGAATATTCATAGAAAAATTCAGCATCAAGATTAGCAAAACTTGCTTTTGGTGTTTTCTGATAGTTTTCTATGCCAATTATTAAAGCAACTTTATCTTCTGCTATTTGTACTTTATTTACTAATGGATTAAGTTTATCTAGTTGTTTAGCAATCATTTTTTTCTTTTCTATTTTGACACTAATTATCGTTGGTTCTGATCTGTTACCCCATTTATCTATTGCTACTAATTTAATTTGTTCATCAACTGGGCTAAATCTATCAATTTCAAATGTTCCATTTTTTGCTTCAGATAGAATTCCATCAACTTCTAAATAAATTATATCAGATTTATCATCTTTAACCTCTCCCTTAATTGAATAACTACTACTTTCAAAAGTAAAATTATTTGCGACTTTGATAATTGGTGGATCTTTATCGTCAAGACCATCTGGTTTAAATTCCTCTTTAGCAATGTTGTCAGATTTATTTGAAATTGATTTATTGCTAACAACATAAAGCTGACTAAAATCAAAAAGTGGAATTTGATTTGATCTAGATTTTTTAATTAAATTATAATAATTTTCGAGCGCTTTAAAGTCCGTCTTTAAAACTTTTTGTCTATCCTTCCATTCTTGTGTATCTTTTTTTAATATTACTTGATCTGGCAAATTATAAGACTCGCCTGTTCTGTGATTATATAAAAATTCTACATATTCTTTTTTTTCAACAAGATAAGATAATTTTAATTCTACTTTTGATTTTACTAATTTTGGAATAATTTCTAAATTTTTAACATTTGATCTATCAAAATTAAAATCATTGCTTATTTCGTTGTTGGGCACATAATGAATAATAATTCTTTCATTAGGTTTGTTTTCTTTTATTAATTGAATAAATTTAGTTGTATTTTCTACTTCGTTTCCGTTAACTTTTATAATTATATCGTTAACACTTAAGTTTGTTTCAATAGCTGGAAGATCTTTTAAAAAACTTACAATTTGAACTCCTTTACTATTTGGTAGATCCTTAACTTGAATACCAACCATTTGATTTATACCATAAATATGAGATACATCCTTTTTATGAAACGCAATTTCTATTACACCTTTTGAATCAAAAAATACATTCGCAAATTTTGAGTCTGGGTCCCATACTGAACAATTCTCGAACTTTCCATACACATCTTGTTTTGATTTTTTTTTATCGTCAGTTAAATACCTAACTAATCCGTGTTGAATACAATCGTCTTTATAATATGCTTCAATAACATAAGGTGTTTTATCTTCGAATACTCCACTGAAAATATTAAACCCTGTGCTTTTAATTTCAGAATATTCGTTTTCTTTTTTGTTATCTTTTTTTTCTATTTTTTTCTCATTTTTAACTAAAAGTTTGTCCTTTCCGGTTAATTTCAAATATTCTTCATAGGTTATTTTATTTTTCAAAAATACATTTTCTTTAATATAATCAATTTCATATTCTTTTGCTGGTCTGAATGTAGTTTTATTAATAATAGGATCTCCAGCAGCATTAGTTTTAAATTTTCCCTCACTGTCATATTCGTAAGTTTCATATGAAATGTCTCCATTAATACTCCAAGCACCATCTCTCATATCACCTTTTACAAATTTTCCAGCAAATATATCTCCATTTTTAAATCGTAATATCCCAAAACCATTCCATATTAGTAATCCTTTTTGACCAACATAAGTCATACCATCTTTATTACGTTTACTTTTTTTATTTTTTATATTTTTTACTTTTTTTAAATGTGAAAGTTCTGGTGAATCAATAAAAAGATTTTCTGCATTAACATTAAAAATTCCAAAAAAAATAAAATTAAATATGATAAATAATCTTAAAATTAATCTTTTCATTATCGATAACTAACTAAAACATCGTCCTTGTTGCCTGACAATGAGGGATTTTGCTTTCTTCCTAACTCAGCAGCTTTTTGAGAAACATTTTGATCCATATAAGTTAACAATTCTCCGTTAGTTATTTTTTTATCTTTGTTTAAGTCAGCATTACCCTCTAAACCTTTCATAAGAAAATAAGAAAAAATCCCATGGTTAGCCTCTTTGAGACCTGAAGAAATCTGATCTAATTGCGAGGCAGAAAATATTGTAAAATTATCTGGAATAATTCCTTGTTCGCTTGATGCTAATCTAACAGGTCGAGCCGAAGCTAATAAAGTTTTTTCATCTCTAGAAATACCACTATAACAGGTATCAAAAAACATAATAACTTTTTTTGGGCTTAAATCTAAAATTGTTTTAAACAATTCACTTCTAGACAAAGCTGTTCGAGATAATAGATCTGGATCACTATCCTGAGGTAACAAATAGAGCTCCTTACCGTCGTTAGATGCTAAACCATGACCTGCAAAAAATATAACTAGCTCAGTTCTGTTTTGGTTAATTTTTCCAGGCAGCCATTTTTTTAAAACACCTAAAGATTGAATTAAATTTGCATCTTGGTCAATTAATAATTTAATGTTTGATTTATCAATACCAAAGGTTAATCGAGCATATTCATAAAAATATTTAGCATCTAAATTAGCATATGTTGCTTTAGGTGTTCTGTCATAACCCTCAATTCCAATTACTATTGCAACTTTATCTTTTGATAGTTGGTTAAATTGAATTTTACTAGGATTTAGTTTTTCTAATTTTTTAGCTACTACAGTAGACTGAGTATCTATTTTAATGTTAACTATTTTTTCTTTAGATCTATTTCCCCATTGGTCTGTAGCTACAATTTTAACTTTTTCGTTAAAGGGACTAAATCTATTAAAAGAAAATTTACCATCAGTAGCTTTTTGAATATCACCATCAATTTCTACATAAATAGTCTTAGAGCCTTTGTCTACAACCTTACCTTCGAGTATATAATTTGAATTTTTAAAAGTTAAATTTTCATCAATTATAATTTTTGGAGGACTTTTATCCTTGCTTACACTTTGTTTAATTTCTTTTTGTTCTTTTTCTTTAACTGCTGCAATCTCAATTTTTGATGATCCTTTATCAAAATAATTATTTGCAAATTTAATTATTGTATTTTTATTGACTGAAAAAAATGCTGTAATAACTTCTCCATCATCAGCAAATCCTTGACCTAAACCTGGGCTAGTTGCACTTTTTTGTGTCCAAGATCCATCAATTCTTTGGTTAGGACATTTTAAATAAAATATTCCTTTAAATGGAGCATTTTTAGTAGTTTGCTCAGATCTTATATAACAAGTTTTACCTTCTGAAGAAAAAGCCCTTCCAACCTGTACAATATTGGAAATGGACATTGTGGAGCCCCAAAATTTTTCTCCTGTAGTAGAGTGACCAAATAAATAATAATCACCTTCAGATAAACTTTTTATTTCCTTAATAGTATTTTTCTTTTCAGCATCATTATTTTTGGCTTCTTTTTTTTTAATTTTTTTCTTTACAATTTTTTTTATCTCTAAATTATTACTAATTGCCATCAACCCTTCAACATAAGCTTGGTTTAAAGTGTTATAATCAATGTTGTATCTATTTAAATTAAGTGTGGACATAATGTACGATCTACTTTTTTTTGACGAAATAGAAAATACATATGTGAACATATCTTTTGAATCATAAAATATTTTTGTTAAATTTCTTTCATTCAATACATCAATACTATTATTGCTAGTAATTTTTGTTTTATTAACATTTTCACATACATAAAAAATTTTATTATTTTCAAGGGAATCTATTGAGATTAATGCATGTTGATGTTCTTTCTCATTTAGGTTTCCAAGCCAAAGTAAATCAATGCTACTAAGACCACCAAGTTTATTTACTAAATTATTACAATTTAAATTAATTTTAATTGTATTATTATTAATTAATTTTTTTTGGTCACTTATAGAGATTTTTGCAAATGAATTTTCTGTAGTTAAAAAAATAAAAATTAAAAAAAACAAATATTTTTTCATAATTTATTTTAATAGTTATCACATGCAGAACCACAGGCTTCATAAGCAGCTGCTGATGCCTCTTCCATAGTTCCTCCTTGGGCTAACACCTCAAAGTATGCTTCCCAGCCTGCCGTGACTGCTGCTTCGTCAATTCCTATAGATACAGCGTATGCTATTTCAGCATTTATTGCATCAGCTAATTCCGCTTCAATAGAAGCATCTATAGCTTCACCAGTGGCTTGTTCTATAGCATTAACAAGATTTGCAGATAAAACTTCACCAACAGATTGTTCAATAGCTTCTATTACGCTATCATTTATTGCTTTTTCCATTGCATCTTCAACGCTTCTCTCAGTTGCCTCCCCTATTTGCTTATCAATAATTTTTTGTATTTCAGCTTCTGATACATCATATTCAAGTGCTAACTGAGATTTAACCTTTCGTATTGCTCTATCGATTTTAGCGTTAAAGAATTCCATGTTTAATGCAATTGGTTTTTTCGCGTCTATTTTAATATAAAAATGAAACGGTTGGTTTCTTGATGTTAAAACTTGATAAAAAAACGCTTTATGTTTTTTAACATATCTTCCCTCATATTTAAGAATTTTAACATCATCAATATACATAATCAATTTGTGTTGATCTGTATCGAATATTTCTTTTTCTTTTTTTGGATCTAAAAATTCATCTGTATTTTGTAAAAGTTTTTTTATATCACTCAACGTTTTGGCTATAGCTTTTGATGGATCTAAATTTTTTTCTCTCTTAAAAACTGTTTTATCAATTCTAATATGCTTTTCTCCACCATTAAAAAATTTAACTTTGTAGTTATCAACTATGTGAACTAATTTTTTATTGTCTGAAATTCTAACTACTTTTATACCTCCAGGTCTAAAAGTTATAATTTTATAATTTTTATAAATTAATTCAGCTTTTTCCCAATTCTTTCTTCCAGGACTTTTTTTAACATTAAGATCATATGTAGCAATTTCTAAAGCATCATCACTTGATATATCTTTAAGATCAATATTTGTACCTTCTTGTTGTTTTTTTTCTAAGTATGTTTTTGTTTTTAAATACTCTTCCTCGCTTAAAACACCTTCATTTAATAGCTTTTCAATTACTTCTAACTGTTTTTCTAAAGTCTTAGAATCGGGATTGGTATTTTTTTTTGTATTAATTTTTTTTTTTACTTCTAATCTTCTAGTAATCAGTTCATCTTTGGCATTTTGATAGCTTTGATCATCAAAAACACCGGACTTGTATAAATCTTCTACCTGCTTAAGTTGTTTGTCTATTTTTTTTAATTCCTCATTTGAATTAGTATCTAAAATTAAAAAGGTGTTAAATAAAAATAAAAATAGAATATATTTAAAAAATGATTTCATCCATTATAAATCTACAATTTTTATCTCACTAAATCAAATTACCAAAAAAAAGATTAATTTAAAAATTAAATTATATTTTCTGCTCTTTTTTGGAAGGCATCAGCAATTTTTTCTAACCCAAATTGAAAAGATTTTGTCATCAGGATATTTAAAAATTTATTTTCAATTTCAAAATCGATATCAAAAATAACTTCTGTTTTAAGTCCGTTAAGTTGGTTTCCTTTATCTTTAAATTTCCAATTATTCTCTAAAAACTTCAATGGACCACCTATATTTACAACATGAATTAAATCATCTTTTTTTATATACTTTACATCACTTTTAAAAGTGTCTCTAAAAGGTCCTTTTCCAATTGTTAAATCTGCAATTATATTTATAATTTCCCCGTTTTCATTTCTCTCGTATACTTTTGAACTATCACAGAAAGGAATAAACTCAGGATATTTTTCAATATCTAAAACAAAATCTATAAGTTTATCTTTTCTTTGATCAATTAATCTCGTAACTGACGCTTTTGGCATTAATTATTTTTTAATCTGTTTTGTTGAAGTTTCGCAAAATCTTCATCTGCATGATATGAAGATCTAGTTAAAGGGGATGAAGACACTAACAAAAATCCTTTAGCTTTTGCTATTGTTCCTAAATCCTCAAATTCTTTTGGTGTGTAATATCGATCTAATGGATAATGTTTAGTAGATGGTTGCAAATATTGACCAATTGTTATGAAATCAACATCTGCAGCTCTTAAGTCATCCATCACTTGTAAAATTTCATCTCTTGTCTCCCCTAAGCCAACCATTATTCCTGATTTAGTAAAAATATTTTTGTTAACTTTTTTTGCATTTTTCAAAAGTTCTAAAGATGCAAAGTATCTAGAACCTGGTCTAACTTTTAAATAAAGACTAGGGACAGTTTCAATATTATGATTAAAAACATCTGGTTTAGCATCTAAAACTTTTTTATAAGCATCTCCTTTTCTTAAAAAATCAGGTGTAAGAACTTCAATAGTAGTATTTGGATTTGATTTTCTAGTTTGATTAATTACTTCAAAAAAATGTTCTGATCCACCATCATCTAAATCATCTCTATCCACTGAAGTAATCACAACATGTTTTAAATTTAATTTTTTTACCGCTTCTGCAATCTTAACAGGTTCAAGTTGATCTAATTTTCCAGGTACACCAGTTTTAACATCACAAAAAGCACAAGCTCTTGTACAGGTATCTCCCATAATCATAAAAGTTGCATGTCGCTTACTCCAACACTCTGTTATATTTGGGCAGTTTGCTTCCTGACAGACGGTTACAAGATTATTATTATTAACTATTGTTTTAGTTAAAAAAAACTCCTTACTATTTGTAAGTTTTGATCTAATCCATTGAGGTTTTTTTTTAATCGGATTAACCGGTTTGTTTTCTTTTTCTGGATGTCTACTTTTCATCTTTTTTAATTATATAAATTGTCTCATCTTTTTTACCAAACAAAAATCGTTCTCTAATTAAAGTCTCAATATAATCAAGATCTAAATTAGTGCTTAAAAGTGAATTTTTATGATCCATATCTTCTATTTTACCAGTTAGGGTTAATTCTTCTTTTTTCAAGTTAGACAAAAGTTCCTTTTTTTCTATATACGAAAAAAGACCTCTTTCTCCAGATACTAAGTTAAAACCAAAATAAAAAATAAGAAAAACTGATATTAATAAAAAATAATTTCTTTTTATTAATCGAAGCATTAATTGATCTTATTCATCCTCGCTTTTTTTCCAAGTTCTTCTTCTATACGGATTAATTGATTATATTTTGCAACCCTTTCAGATCTAGCTAAAGATCCAGTTTTAATTTGATTTGAATTAGTGCCTACTGCTAAATCAGCAATAAAAGTATCTTCACTATCACCTGATCGATGAGATATAATTGTTTTATATCCAATGGTTTGACCAAATTTAATTACATCTAAAGTTTCTGAAACAGTACCAATTTGATTTAGCTTTATTAATATTGAATTTGAGGAAATATTTAAGAAACCTTTCTTTAATCTTTCAAGATTTGTTACATACAAATCATCTCCAACGATCTGAACTTTTTTTATTGATTTCATTAATTTATTCCATGCCAACCAATCATTTTCAGCAAACGGATCTTCAATAGACTTAATTTTATATTTTTTAATAATTTTTTGATATTCTTTAATGGACTTATCTACTGAAATATAACTTTTAGAATGAATAGAGTATTTGTTATTTTTATATAATTCATTAGCAGCCACATCTAAACAAATAGAAACATCTTTACCATTAATAAATCCAGATTTTTTAATTGCGCTGACAATTAAATCTAAAGCTTGATTATTACTACTGATCATAGGTGCAAAACCACCTTCATCACCTACTGAGGTTGATAAACCTTTATCTTTAATTAATTTACTTAAATTTTTAATAACAACGAAACAAATTCGCATTGCCTCAGAAAAACTTTTTGCACGATCAGGTCTGATCATAAACTCTTGAATTCTAAGACCATTATTTGCATGCGCTCCACCATTAATAATGTTCATTAATGGATAAGGTAATTGAAAGTTATTTTTTTGAAAAAAAGTTTTATACAAAGGTAATTTTTTTGCTTTTGCAGACAGTTTTTTAACAGCCATAGAGACAGCTAACATCGCATTAGCTCCTAAGTTAGTTTTTTGTCTTGTACCATCCAAATTAATTAACAAAGCATCAATTCTTTCTTGGTTATGAATATTTTGTCCTTTTAGTTTTTTTGAAATCTTTGTGTTGACTAAGTTAACTGCACTTAAAACACTTTTTCCTAAATACCGTTTATTATTTTTATCTCTTTTTTCAAAAGCTTCAAAAGTTCCTGTGGAAGCGCCAGAAGGACAAATAGCGGATGCGCTATTATTTTTAATATAAACCTCTGCCTCTACTGTTGGATTTCCTCTACTGTCAAAAACTTGACGTGCTTTTACTTTTAAAATTTTACTCACTATTTTTTAATTAGATTATCTATATCGTGTAATTGTTTTAATAGATTCTCTAATTTATTCAATGGTACCATGTTTGGTCCATCTGATGGTGCATTATCAGGATCTTGATGCGTTTCAATAAATACACCTGCAACTCCAACCGCAACAGCTGCTCTTGCTAAATATTCAACAAATTCTCTTTGACCACCAGAGGATTCTCCTTGACCACCCGGTTGTTGAACAGAATGAGTTGCATCGAAAATTACTGGATAACCATTCTTTGCCATTATAGGTAAAGATCTCATGTCAGAGACTAAAGTGTTGTAACCAAAGCTTGCTCCTCTTTCTGTGACTAGTATGTTTTTATTTCCTGAGTCTGAAATTTTTTTAGTTACATTAACCATATCCCACGGTGCTAAGAACTGACCTTTTTTTACATTAATAATTTTATTTGTTTTGGCTGCAGCAATTAACAAGTCTGTTTGTCTACATAGAAAAGCTGGAATTTGTAAAACATCAACATGTTTTGAGACAATTTCACATTGTTCAGCATTATGAATGTCTGTTAAAATAGGAACATTTAATTCCTTTTTAATTTTATCAAATACGGGAAGTGATACATCTAATCCTGCTCCCCTTTTACCTTTTAAACTGGTTCTGTTCGCTTTATCAAATGAAGTTTTGTAAATAAATTTAAGGCCAAATTTTGAGGTAATTTCCTTAATTTTTCCTGCCATATCCATTGCATGTTGCTCAGTCTCTAACTGACATGGACCTGCAATAATACAAATCTTATTGTTGTTTGAAATTTCTATATTTTCACAATTTACTTTAATCGCACTCATCTATGATTTTTTGCTGCTCTGATAAAAGAAGAGAATAAAGGATGTGGGTTCAAAGGTCTAGATTTAAATTCAGGATGAAACTGAACTCCTATAAACCAAGGGTGATTTTTAAGTTCAATTATCTCTGGAAGCTTATGATCTGGAGATAAACCTGAAAATATTAATCCTTTTTTCTCAAATTTTTCTTTATATGCAATATCCACTTCATATCTATGTCTATGTCTCTCTTTAATTAATCTAGATTTATAAATATCTCTAATTTTAGATTTATCTTTCAAGATTGCATCATAAGAACCAAGTCTCATGGTGCCTCCTAAATCTTTATCTGTTCCTTTAACTTTTCTGCCGCTTTTCTCCCATTCATGCATTAAGCCAATAATATGAACTCCACCTTTATCAAATTCAGAAGAGGTTGCTTTTTTTATTTTTAATTGATTTCTAGCAAATTCGATTATTGCCATTTGCATTCCATAACAAATTCCAAGGAATGGAATTTTATTTACTCTTGCATACCTTATCGCTTCAATTTTACCCTCAGTTCCTCTTTTACCAAATCCACCTGGAATTAAAATTCCTGATACATTTTTAAGTTTATTTTTTATTTCTGAAACTTTTAATTTCTCAGAATCTATTCTAATCAAATTTACTTTAAGATTATTAGATATTCCCCCATGAGTAAGTGCTTCATCTAATGATTTATACGCATCTTTTAATTCAACGTATTTACCAATAATTGCAATGTTAACATGTCTTTTGGTATTAAGAGTGATTTTAGTTATTTTCTTCCATGGTGTTAAATTATTTGATTTTTTATATTTTATTTTAAAATAATTTAAAACTTGAACATCTAATTTTTCTTTAGCAAAACTAATCGGTGCCTCGTAAATAGTTTTAACATCAACAGTTTCAATTACATTTTTAATATCAACATTACAAAACAAAGATATTTTTTTTCTATGCTCTAAAGGAATAGGTCTTTCTGATCTACAAATTATAATATCAGGTTGAATACCAATACTTCTTAATTCTTTTACAGAATGTTGTGTTGGTTTAGTCTTTATTTCGTCCGATGCTTTTAAATAAGGAACTAAAGTTAAATGAATAAATAATGCATTTTTTTTATCAATATCATTGGAAAATTGTCTTATCGCTTCTACAAATGGTAAACTTTCTATATCACCAACTATTCCTCCTATTTCACAAATTACAAAATCTTCTTTAGATGTATCGTGTTTTATAAATTCTTTAATTCTATCTGTGATATGAGGAATTACTTGAACAGTTTTACCTAAATACTGACCTTTTCTTTCTTTTTTAAGAACATCGCTATAAATTTTTCCAGTTGTTATGTTGTCTGTTTTCTTTGCAGTTACGCCTGAAAATCTTTCATAGTGACCTAAATCTAAATCTGTTTCAGCACCATCATCAGTTACAAAAACTTCTCCATGTTGAAACGGACTCATTGTTCCTGGATCAACATTAAGATAAGGATCTAATTTTCTTAAACGAACTTTGTAACCTCTTGATTGTAATAAATAAGCAAGGGATGCAGAAGAAAGGCCTTTACCAAGGGAAGAAACCACGCCGCCAGTGACAAATATATATCGCGCCATGGAAGTATCTTATAGCGAATAAAAAATGAATTGAAAAGGATTAATTAATTATTTTCTGGAATTGATGGCGTGTCTTCAGTTTTTTCCTCAACTGTATCCAATACTGAGCCTGTAGGAGTAAGTTCTGCTCTAGAAATTATTGTTAGAGCTAGACTGCAAATAATAAAAAGTGTTGCTATGATTGCAGTGGCTTTTGTCATAAAGCTGCCTGCTGATCTAGAGAGCATAAAATTTTCTTGTGAAACTCCAATACCAAGAGCACCTCCTTCTGATTTTTGCAATAAAACCAAAAGAACTAAAATAACTGCAAGTATGATGTTGATTACTAATAATAAAGTTTCCATGAGGGTCTAATTAATGGTTTTTTTGATTATATCAATAAATTTTTTTGGGTTTTGCGATGCACCTCCAATCAAAAACCCGTCAATGTTAGGAATTTTTTTTAATTTATCTGCGTTATTAGTGTTAACAGATCCGCCATATAAAATTTTAGGATATTTTTTTACAAATTTACTTTTAATAAATGAAATAGTTTCATTTAAAACTGCTTCTTTTGGAATTATACCAGTACCAATAGACCATACCGGCTCATAGGCTATAATAATTTTAGATTTATTCGATATCGATTTTAATCCTTTTTCAATTTGTCTTTTTAAAATTTGATTAGTTTTTTTTTGTCTTCTTTCTTTCAAAGTTTCGCCAATACAAAATATTATTTTGAGACCTGATTTAATTGCACTTTTTATTTTTAAGTTAATTAAATTATCTGTCTCACCTAGTTGTCTATTTTCTGAGTGTCCCAAAATAACATACTTTGCTCCAACGTTCTTAAGCATAGTTGAGTTTACTTGACCTGTAAATGCACCGTAGTCATAGCTATGATGACAGTTTTGGGCACCAACCTCTATTTTTGTTTTTTTAAGTCTTCTTGATAGTGGCCGAATTAATGTATTTGGTGGGCAATAAACTATTTTTAACTTATTTTTTTTGTTATTTTTTGAAAACTTTATTACTTTATCAAGCGAAATTAGAGTTCTTAAATCACCAAACATTTTCCAATTAGCTACGAAATACATATATTTATTTGTCATAGTTGACTTTTTAATCTATAGATTTGTTTTTTACAGATCAATAAATTTATAACGCTATGATTGAAAAATTAAAAAACTTAGGCTGGAAGCAACTTGGTGGATTGGTGTTAATTGTCATAATCATCATCGCTTTTGGCTTTGGTGGTTTTGGTGGAGGGTTTAGTACAAATAATCAAAACAATATTGCAAAAATAAATAAAACAAATGTAACAACCCAAGATTTTATTGACTATGTGAACCAAAGTGGAATTTCACAAGAAGCTATTCGAGATAATTTAGACAACAATATTATTGAAGAATTATTATCAGGATTAATTTCAACTACATTGATTGATTTAGAAATTAAAGACTTTGATATTTCAATTAACGAAAGAACCGTACTTAAAAACATTAAAGAAAATAAAAATTTCCAAGATGAAAATGGTACTTTTCAAAGAATTAAATATGAAAAATTTTTACTCTCCAACAACTTGTCAGCTCCAATGTTTGAATTGCAATTAAAAAATAGAGAATTACAGAAACACTTATTTGATTTTATTGGTGCTGGAACAATAACACCAAATTTTTTGATAGAAAAAAAGTTTGAAGAAAATAATAAATCCTTAAATATCGAGTATTTCGATATGGAAAATCTGTATAAAACAAAAGATGATTACACAGCAAATGAAATTGAAGTATTTATTGATGAAAACAAAGATCAATTAAAAAGAGAATATATAGATTTTAAGTATGTAATTTTAAATCCAAAAAATTTAATTGGCATAGAAGAATTTAATCAAGAGTTTTTTGATGAAATTGACTCAATTGAAAACAAAATTTCTCAAGGAAGTACATTTGACACTATATTAGCAGATATTAATGTTGACATTATTGAGGTAAATGAGTTTGCACCTAGCTCTAATAAACAGATTAATGAAGATCTAATTTATTCTAAGAAAGCATCTAAAATAGATTTGATAGAAAACGGTGATAACTTTTTACTTTACAATATTGATAATCAATATGATAGAGCTCCAGATTTAAATGATGAAATCATTAAAGGAGAAATAGTTGAGTTAATATATCAAAAAAGTAAATTTGATTATAATCGAGAAATTATAGAAGAAATTCAAAAAAAGAAATTTGATAATTCAAAATTTGAAGAACTGGCAGGATCAAATAAGGAATATTCCTCTATTAATTCTATAGAAGATGATAAGCTCATTGATATTAATTCAGTAAAAATGCTTTATGCGTTACCTGTAAACTCTTTTGCTCTAGTAAATAAAGAAGATAAAATTTATTTAGTAAAAATTACTGGAACAAATAAAAATTCATTTAACAAAACTGATGAAAAATATCTTAAATTTGTAAATAGCGAAAATACAAATAATAGAAAAAGCATATTACAATCTTATGATCAATTACTTAATGATAAATATCAAGTTCAATTAAATCAAAAAACTATTGATAGAGTTAAAAATTATTTCAAATGATTATTAATCGAAGCTTCAAAGATTTTAAGTTTCGACACAGAAGCAAAAAAAATCAAATCATCTTTACTAAAAAGAAAGTAAAAAATGATGAGGAAGTATTAAATTTAATTGATAATTTTCTAGAGGAAAAAAATAGTTTTATATTTGAGTCTGTAGAAAAAGGTAAAATCAAAGGTAGATATACAATATTTGGTAAAAATCCTGATAAAATTTGGGAATTTAATAATAATAATTCTTATCTAATTCAATCAAATAAAAAGAGAAAATTAAATGACTCACCAGATAAATTAATTGAAAAAATAATTGAAGATTTCAAGTTTGAAACTCCCAAAAATTTACCTAACATTTGCTCATTAATCTCTGGATATTTTTCTTATGATTCAATTAGATACATAGAAAAAATTCCGAATAATTGTAAAAATGATCTGAATTTACCCGATGTTAGACTTCTTCGTCCAAGAACTTTAGTCATTCATGACAATTTAAAAAAAGAAATATTTTACATATCTAATATTTTTAAAGATGAAAAAATTAAAAACTATAAAAATAAATATGAAGAAGTTAAATCTGATTTGTTTAAATTACTCATTCAGTCATCAATGAAGAATATTGATAAAAAAATAATTCAAAAATCAAAAAATATAAAAGTGAAATCTAACACTTCAAAAAATAAATTTTTATCAATGGTTAATAAGGCAAAAAAATATATTAAATTAGGAGATATTTTTCAGGTTGTTTTAAGCCAAAGATTTGAAGCAAAATTAATAAAGAAACCATTAGATATTTATAAAAAGCTAAGAGTAACAAACCCTTCTCCTTTTATGTTTTTCTTCAATTTTGAGGATTTTCAAATAATTGGTGCAAGTCCTGAGATACTTGTGAGACTTAGGGATAATAAAATTACTGTAAGACCAATCGCAGGAACTAGACCAAGGGGTAAAACTAAAAAAGAAGATCTTTTTTATGAAAGAGACCTACTTAAAGATAAAAAAGAACTTTCAGAGCATTTGATGTTACTTGATTTAGGTAGAAATGATGCTGGTAAAGTCTCAAAGATAAATTCGGTAAAAGTTACGGAAAGCTTCATTATTGAGAGATATTCTCATGTAATGCATATAGTTTCAAATGTAATTGGGGAATATAATAAAAAATTTTCAAAATTTAAATCGCTCTTAGCTGGTTTTCCAGCAGGTACTGTTTCTGGAGCTCCAAAAATTAGAGCTATGGAAATTATAGATGAATTAGAAACATCAAAAAGAAAAGTTTACGCAGGCGGAATTGGATATTTTTCTGCAAATGGAGAATTTGATACGTGTATAGCCTTAAGAACAGCAGTTGCTAAAAATAAAAAATTTTATGTGCAAGCAGGCGCAGGTATAGTTGCAGATAGTAAACCTAATAATGAATATGAGGAAACAATTAATAAAGCGAAAGCTTTAATTAATGCTTTAAGATAATGAAAGTATTGTTAATAGATAATTACGATAGTTTTACTTTTAATTTGTATCACTATATCTCCTCATTAAATGTTAACGTTGATGTAGTTAGAAATGATAAAATTAATTCTAAAGAAATCATTAAAAAAAAATATGATAAAATTGTTATTTCACCAGGACCAGGCAACCCAAATCAATCTGGCAATTGTATTAAAATATTGAAATCATTATATAAAGAATTGCCTTTTTTAGGAGTATGTTTAGGTCATCAGATAATCGGACAAGTTTTTGGATCAAAAATTGTTCAAGCAAGAAAGTTAATGCACGGTAAAACAAGTAAAATTAAATCTAAAAAAATCGGTATTTTAAAAAACCTTCCAAATACATTTGAAGCTACCAGATACCATAGTTTGGTAATTGATAAAAAAACGTTATCAAAAGAGCTAGAGATTACAGCTGAGACTGAAGATGGGATTATAATGGGTGTTCAACATAAAAAATTTAATATTCATGGTGTACAATTCCATCCTGAAAGTATTAAAACTAAGTTTGGAATGAAAATTCTCAAAAACTTTATTAACAATTAAATTTATGAAACAAATTTTAGAAAAGCTTAAAAATAAACAAGATTTAACTTTTGAGGAAAGCAAAACTGCTTTTGAAATATTAATGACTGGAAAAGCCAGTGATAATGAAATTTTTAACTTTTTAACGTTGCTATCTGAAAAAGGTGAAGTTTCAGATGAAATAGCTGGTGGAGTTTTTGTTCTTAGAGAAAAGTCAAAAAGAGTAAATGTAAGAGATTGTATTGACACTTGTGGTACTGGCGGTGATGGCATGAACACCCTTAACATTTCAACTGCTTCTGCCCTACTTTTAGCTAGCATGGGTACAAAAGTTGCTAAACATGGCAATAAAGCTGTTTCTTCAAAATGTGGTTCTGGTGATGTTTTGGAAGCTCTTAAAATTAAAATTGATTTAGAGCCTGAGGATATTGAAAAAGAAATTAATACCAATAATTTTGGTTTTATGTTTGCACCTAATTATCATAGTGCAATGAGATTTGTAGGACCTGTAAGAAAGAAAATTGGAAAAAGAACTATTTTTAATATGATTGGTCCGTTAAGTAATCCAGCTCTTGTAGAGAGACAAGTTGTAGGTGTTTTTAATAAAAAATTATTAAAAATTTTTGCAGAAGGACTTAAAAATTTGAATTTAAAATTTGCCTGGATAGTTAATAGTGAAGATGGGTTGGACGAAATATCTCCATATGCAAAAACTAATGTTATTCAATTAAAAGATGGTCAAATATCTGAAATTAAAATAGACCCAAATGCTTTAGGGATTAATGCAGATAATTTTAAAAATTTAGTGGGTGATGATGCAAAATTTAATGCTGATAAGATGATTGAAATATTTCAAGGTAAAGATAATGATTTTTCAAAAGCAGTAAGTTTAAATGCTGCAGCAGGTTTAATTGTTGGAGAAAAATTTTCTGACTTTTCTGAAGCATATAATTACACAAGAGAATTTATACTTTCTGGGAAAACCTTTTTACATTTAGAAAAAATTCAAAATGTCTGAAAATATACTTCAAAATATCATTCAAAAGAAAATTGAAAAAGTTGATAAATTAAAAAAATCCTTAGATCTTAAAACTTTGGATAAATTAATTAATAAAAACAACAACTATATAAATTTTAAAGAGAAAATAGAAAATAATATAAAAAATAATAAAACTTCAATTATTGCTGAAATTAAAAAAGCAAGTCCTTCAGCAGGTATAATAATTGAAAATTACAATCCTGTGGATATTGCTCAGATTTATTTAAATAATAAAGCAACTTGCCTTTCAGTTTTAACAGAAGAAGATTATTTTTTAGGAAATTTAATTCATATAAGCAAAATAAAAGATAAAATAAATTTACCTGTATTGTGTAAGGATTTTTTTATCGATAAATTTCAAATACCTTTGGCAAAAAGTTATGGCGCTGATGCTATTTTAATTAT
Organism: uncultured Pelagibacteraceae bacterium; assembly: GCA_902554745.1. Taxonomy (GTDB): domain Bacteria; phylum Pseudomonadota; class Alphaproteobacteria; order Pelagibacterales; family Pelagibacteraceae; genus Pelagibacter. Next base: position 32,014 of record CACDQA010000004.1, on the reverse strand, counting down.
TTTGGCTGGGGTTTCAGATGATCTTGCTTCTGAATTATATGATGAAGCTATTAAATACAATATGTCGGTTATAGTTGAAGTTCATACAGCAGAAGAGGCTAAAAAAGCATTAAATTTTAAAGATGCATTAATTGGAATAAATAATAGAAATTTAAAAACACTTAAAACTGATATAAATACAACTTATGATATTTATGATGTTGTAAAAAGTCACAAAGGTCCTTTAATATCTGAAAGTGGAATTAAGAATAAAGATGAGCTATTGGAGCTTAATAACAAGACATCAATTAACACTTTTTTAATTGGTGAATCACTTTTGAAAAACTTAGATAAAAATTCTATATTTTCAGTTTTATAGTCAAATAAAGCTCTATTTTGCTAGTTTTTTTTAGTATTGTTAATTTAAAAGAACTTTTATAGAACATTGTTTGTACGATATTTGTTCTTATGCTAACAAAAAAACAAAAAAACTTACTTTTATTTATCAACAAGAAGTTGAGAAGTTCAGGTGTATCTCCTTCTTATGAGGAGATGAAACAATCTCTTAATTTAAAATCTAAATCAGGAATTCACAGATTAATTAGTGCTTTAGAAGAAAGAGGTTTTATAAAAAGATTAGCTCACAAAGCAAGAGCTTTAGAGGTAATTAAATTACCAGAAACAGCTTCTGCCAATGATATTTATAATAGCTTTTCACCTAGTGTGATTAAAGGTGGATTAGATGGAGAACAAACTAATTCTGATGAAGTGGAAGTACCGGTTCTTGGAAAAATTGCTGCAGGAACACCTGTTGAAGCAATACAAAATGAGGTTTCTAGAATTCCGCTACCTAATAATTTAGAAAAAAATGGAGATTACTTTGGGTTAAAAGTTCAAGGTGACTCAATGATAGATGCGGGTATTCATGAAGGAGATACTGTTATTATTAAAAGGACAGATACTGCTGACAATGGTAAAATTGTCGTTGCATTAATAGATGAACATGAAGCAATGTTAAAAAGAATTCGAAAAAAAGGTAAAGTTGTAGCCCTTGAAAGTGCTAATAGAAACTATGAAACTAAGATTTTTGGACCTGATAGAGTAAAAGTTCAAGGAGTTTTAGTATCTTTATATAGAAACTTCTAAAAAAATAGTCTAAACAACATTGATGTCTAAAGTAGCAACACGTTTTGCTCCATCCCCTACTGGAGCTCTTCATATTGGAGGGGTTAGAACTGCCTTATTTAATTGGTTGTTCTCTAAAAATCAAAAAGGAACTTTTCATCTAAGAATTGAAGATACTGATAAAGAAAGATCCAAAGAGGAACACAAAATACAAATTATTAAATCATTAAAGTGGATAGGGATTGAGCATGATGGTGAAGAATATATTCAGTCACAAAAAATAGAAGATCACATTAAAATTGCTAATGAATTATTAAAAAAAGGTAATGCATATAAATGCTACTGCTCTGCTGAAGAGATAGAGGAACAGAAAAAAAGAGCTAGACAAAAAAAGATGCCATATATTTATAATAGAAAATGGAGAGATTCTGATGAAAAAGACGCTCCTAAAGATATTAAACCCGTGATTAGATTTAAAAGTAAAATAGAGGGAAATTCTAAACTAAAAGATTTAGTTCAAGGAGATGTTGAAATTGAAAATAATACAATAGAAGATTTTATAATTTTAAGAAACGATGGAACGCCGACTTACAACCTTTCTGCAACCGTTGACGATCATCAAATGGGAATGACACATATAATTAGAGGAGATGATCATAAGATAAATACTTTTAAACAAATACAAATATATCAAGCAATGGGTTGGGATGTTCCAGAATTTGCACATATTCCATTAATTCATACTATTGAAGGTAAAAAACTTTCAAAAAGAGATAATGCCTCAACGTTAGATGATTACTCAAAAATAGGCATAATGCCTGATGCTTTAAGAAATTATCTACTTAGACTTGGATGGTCATATAAAGACAAAGAAATATTTACTCTGGATGAGAGCATTGAATTCTTTAATTTAGAAGGTATTGGCAAATCACCATCAAAGCTAGATATGAACAGAATATTATCAATGAATGAGCACTATATAAAAACAATCGATGAGAAAGATCTTTATCAAAATCTATTTGAATATTGCAAAATTTATAAAGAAGAAATTAATAATGACAAAGAAGCAAAAGTTAAATCCTCATTATCATTTTTAAAAAATAAGGCTAAAACCTTAGAAGACATTTACAATAATTCAAAATTCATCATCAATGATGAAGTTAACTTCAATCAGGATGATTTAAAATTAATTGATGATAAAGCAAAAAAAATTATTTCAGAATTTATTAAAGAATTATCACTTGTATCAAATATAAATAAGGAGAGTTTAGAGCCTGTAGTAAATAATTTGATTAAAACAAATGATACAAATTTTAAAGGAGTTGGACAGCCTATACGGATTGCTTTAATAGGATCAAAATTTGGTCCTGGTTTATATGATATAGTTATAGCTCTTGGCAAAGAAGAAGTATTAAATAGGCTAACTAAGATAATTTCTTAGAACTAAACAAGCCTCTTCAGAAGAAGAAGTTTTAGATCTAATTCCTTCTAATGTTTTTGTACAATCAAACAATTGTTTTTTAATAAGTTCAGGATTTTTTAAAAGATAAATTACAGACTTATAAATTTCATTAGCATTACATTCATTTTGTAACAATTCTGGAATAACTTCACGATTATTAATTATATTAATTATATTTGCAAATTTAACATTAACTAACATCTTAAATATCATAAAATTTATAAAACCTAGTTTATAAATAATTATAGAGGGTACATTTGAGCTAGAAATTTGCAATGAAACTGTACCAGATTTAGATACAGCAAAAGCAGAATTAGATAAAATTTTAGATTTAATACTTTCGTCTGAAACTACATCAACATTTTCAAAATTAAATTTTTTTATTTCTGATAAAATTAAATTTTTATTTTCGTCAGTCGCATGAAAGTAAAAATAAAATTCATTATGTCTTTTGTTCATTAGTTTTATAAAATCAATTAAAATATTTAATAAAGCATCTATTTCAGATTTTCTACTTCCAGGAAAAATTGATATAATTTTTTTATCTTTAGGAAATATATTTTCAATAAATTTTTTATTATCTTCATTATTCTCAATTAATGGATGTCCAACAAAAGTATTTGTTATATTTTCCTCATCAAAATATTTTTTTTCAAAATCAAATAATAAAAGGATATGATCAATAAACTTTTTAATTTTTTTAACTCTATTTTTTCTCCATATCCAAACTTGAGGAGCTACATAGTGTATTGTTTTGATATTATTGTTAATTTTTTTAACTCTTTCAGCTACACGCATAGTAAAATCAGGACTATCAACAGAAAATAGTATATCGGGATTAAATTTAATTATTTCATTAACTGTTTGATTAATTTTATTTCTGATTTTAAATATGTTGAGTAAAATACTAGTAAAACCAAGATAAGTAATTTCACTTAAATTAAAAATAGAATTAATTCCTAATTTATTTAGATGATTTCCTCCAACAGATAAATATTCTATATCAGGATTTTGTGATTTTAGCTTTGAAATAACTGTTGAGGCTAATTTATCTCCAGAAGGTTCACCAGTTAGTATGAATATTTTTTTCATATAATATTAATAAAAATCTTATTTTTATTAGCAAATTTAATGCATTCAACTTTATCTAAAAAAATATTTTTTTTAGATTGTAAAACAACACCTCTTAATCCATATTTTTTTATGTCTATAAAAGTTTGTAGACCAATTGTTGGTAAATCCATTCTTAAATCTTGTTTCTTTTTTGGAAGTTTTATTAAAATTCCATCTGAATTTTTCTTTAATTTTGAAAGCATATTTTTTGTCCCTTCTTTTCCTTCTTTAGCTAAAATTTTACCTTCTTTAACCACTAGAGCTTGGACATGATCTAAACTTTTTGTTTTGTTAAAATAAGCTTTTCCTTTTTTTATAGAAATAATGTCTTGTTTGTTGGGTTTTAATTTACTGTAATTTCCCTTCTTTAATGAAAGCTCTGGATTAAAGAGTATTGAGCTAATCACTTTAATTTCTTCGTTTTTTAAGATTTTTATTATTGATTTGATAATAGCAGCATCACCAATTTTAGCTGCTCTGATTACACTAGGCATATAATAAATTCCTTTTAAATCTAATCTTAAAGAAGAAAAATTTGGTTTAGCAATCTTGCCTGCAAACAAAACTTTTTTACATTTTTTTTGTTTAATTAAATTAATAATTGATCCAAATTTTCCAATACTTATTCTGAAAGAATTTTTATCTTTTTGAAATTTATTATTTTTTGAAAAATCAATTATAAAATATTTTTTTTTTAATTTTTTAATTTTACTAAGAACTATATCTGAAAAATCAGTATCACCTAAAAATAAACCTATCATCTTATTTTGAAAACGGAGTACAAATCGGTCTTTTTTTATCTTTTTCTATAAATCCAACAACCTCTGAAACTAGTTCATTATCCTTAAATTCATTTGATAAATTGCTTAAATTTTCTGTCAAATTATCATTTTTGAAAATTTCTTTGTAAGCATCACTTAAAGTCATTATTTCTTTATTTGGAATATTTTTTCTTCTTAAGCCAATTAAATTCAGTCCTTGTAAAATGCTCCTATTACCATGTGCTATACCATATGGAATTATATCTCTTACTACACCACACATCCCGCCTATCATTGCCGACTTACCAACTCTAGTAAATTGTTGAACAGCTGAATTACCCCCAATTATAGCATCATCATCTATGTGGGCATGCCCTCCTAGCGGCACATTGTTAGCTAGAATTACATTATTTCCAACAAAACAATCATGTGCAATATGAGCAGAGACCATGAATAAACAGTTATTTCCAATCTTTGTTAATCCACCGCCACCGTTTGTTCCTGGATTAATTGTAACATATTCTCTAATTTTATTATTATGTCCAATTTCTAGTTTTGTTTCTTCACCTTTAAATTTTAGATCTTGTGGATCATTTCCAATTGAGGCAAATGGATATATTTTATTATTTTTCCCAATTTTGGTATTCCCTGTAATATTAACATGAGATTGAATTTCTGTTTCTACGTCAATTTCAACATTTGGACCAATAACAGTATAAGGTCCAATTTTTACATTTTTTGAAATTTTAGCATTTGAGTCAATAATAGCAGTTTTATGTATCATTTATTATCTCTTAAATATTCTCTAATATTTTTTGCTGGATATCCCATTACTTTTGTATTATTTGGAATATCCTTAATTACTCCAGAACCTCCACCAATTTCTACATTATCTCCAATTTTAAGATGACCTGATATTCCAGCTTGTCCACCAATTTTAACATTATTGCCAATTATGGAACTCCCAGCTATACCCACTTGACCTGCTATAATAGAATTTTCACCAATCTTAACATTGTGAGCTATATGTATTTGATTATCTAGATATGTATTTTTACCAATTATAGTGTTTGACATCGACCCTCTATCTATAGTCGCGCCACATCCAATCTCACAGTTATCCTCAATTAAAACTGTTCCAATATGTGGGTATCTTATATTTTTGTATTTAACAGGAAAAAAACCAAAACCATGTTTACCAATTATGCAATTATCTAATATTTTTACATTATTTTTAATGATAGTATTTCTAATAACATTATTCGATCCAATGCAACAATTATCACCTATAACAACGTTTTTTTCTATAATTGTGTTATGACCTATTTTACAATTATTTCCAATTGAAACATTGCTTCCAATTAAAACATTTTTACCAAAACTAACTTTATCTTTAAAATGAGTATCATTAATTGATATTGCAGACTCATCAAAATTATCATTTATGGAATCTGGATAAAAAATAGATGTAATTTTTGAAGTAGAAACTAAAACATTTTCAACGACTAAAGCTAAACAATTATCTGGTAATTCAGTTTTTAAAACATCTGTTGTTAAACAAAATGAAGCTTTAGTTTTATTTGCAACATCTTTATATTTTTTTGAATGAAAAAAAGTTATGTCATTTTTAGTAGATGAAACAAGATCTTTAATATCATAAATTTCTTTTTCATTGAATGAATTATCAATATTTATATCTAATGAATTGGTTATTTCAGATAATTTAAAAGGACCATGATTTTTAAAAAAAGGATGGGACATAATTGCTTTTATCAAAGCAATTTAAAATAAGTTATCAATAATTATTGCTATTTATTTCTTATCTACAATAGTAGCTGACCAGATAGCATCAGCCATTTTTTTTTCTTCAACAAAAGCTTCACCTTTATACTTCCAAACCTTTCCATGTGATCTTATAGCTTCAATTTTAAGAATTAGTTTACAATCTGGAATAACAGGATTTCTAAAACGAGCTTTTTCTACACCCATTAAGAAAACTAATTTATTTTCATATGTAGATTTATCTAAACCATGAGCTGTAAGAGCTGCCGCTGCTTGGCCGAAAGACTCTACAATTAAAACACCTGGCATTACTGGTTGGTCAGGAAAATGTCCCTGAACAAAAAAACTATCTTTTTTAACATTTACTAATGCTGTGGCTGAATGAAGTTTTTGAATATCATAAAGCTCATCAATTAACAACATTGGTTCTCTATGAGGAAGTAAATCAATTATTTCTTTTTTTGTAAGCTTCATTTTTATTGTTTTGTATTTTTATCAATTAATTTAATTATTTCACTTGTAATATCACTACTTTCTTTACCAATAAAAACATATTTTCTATCTAAAAGAATATTTATTTTATTTTCTTCCATGTATTGTTGAATTATTGGATTTATTTCGATAAAAAAATTTTTAATTTTTTCATTTTGTATTTTTTTAAAGTTATTCAACAAATTATCTTTTTCTGATTTAAAATTACTTATTTTTTTATTAAAAATATTCACTTCTTTACTAAACTCTTCTTTGTTTAATATATTTTTTTTTGTTTTAAGTTCATTTTCGATTTTTTTTATTTCGTCTTCTTTTAATTTAAGCGATTTAATATTATTTTCGTTTATTTTATTTAGTTCAGAAACAACTGACATGCCTAAAGCACTTTTTGCAATAATCTCATCTAAATCAATATAAAAAACTTTATCATCAGAATATGAAAAATTTATGTGTGAAAATAATAAAAAAAAAATTATAAGAAATTTTTTATACATTTAAAATGTTGTACCTATATTAAATCTAAAAGATTCTGTTACATCTGTTGAAGATTTTGTTAGTGCTTCTGATAATGTAAAAGTCATGGGCCCTATTGCTGTATTCCAGTCAAGACCTATACCTATAGAACTTCTAATTTTACTTCCATCATCGAGAGAATCATCATAATCAATGCCCCAGATATTGGCAGCATCAAAAAATAACAATAAATCCATATCTTGAGCATTCTCTAATAATTGTGGAACTGTTGTAGAAAAATTAATTGCAGATAAATAATTTCCTCCAACAAAATCATCACCATCTTTTGGTCCAATTTTACCTCTTTCAAAACCTCTTAATTTTCTTGATGGTACAAATAATCTTTCAGTAAGTTTAATATCATCCGAACTTAAAGATGTTGCTGATTGCAAATACAAAGAAAAATTAGTCAAATTATTTTCATATAATTCGGTAAAATATTTGTAATTATAAGTATTTGTTAAAGTATTTGTTTTGCTAACAATCGGTAATTCAACTGAGTACATTGAGCGAAATCCATCAGATGTTTGATATTTTTGATTTCTTTTATCATAATCAATATCAAAACCTAAAAACGTATCAAAGTAATTTCCTTCTTGTTTTTTTTGAAGTTTAGAAGCAGTTGAGTCGGTTTCAATCTTCTCATATAGAGTATTTGTTGATAAACCAATTTTGAAGTCTCTTAAATATTCAAAATTAGTCCCCAATTTAATTCCAGTTTTATTTGTTTTGTATCCGAAAGCTGCAAGTCTATCTGTTTCTGTCGCTTCTAAGCTTGTATAAACTGATTTATCTGAGTTTCTATAATTTGGATTATAGACACTAAAGAGACCTTTCACTGTCTCTGAGTTTACAACTATATTTGTGTTTAAAGATAAACCTTTTCCTAGATAATTGTTTTCTTTTAAGCCAAACATTATTGTACCACCATTAGTTCCTGCACCAGCACCTGCTGAAATTTCACCTGTAGGTTTTTCCTCAACTGAAAAATTTATGATTTTACTATTTTGATCCTTGCCATCTACAACATCTGAATTAACAGATTTAAAAAAATTTAAACTTTTAATGTTATTAATACTTTTTTTATGTAGAATTTTATTGAAGTAATCGCCTTCATCGATTTCCAATTGATTTCTTATTACATTTTCTCTTGTAACATTATTACCAAAAATGTTGATTTTCTCTACAACATAACTTGGTGATTCATTTATTGAAAAAGTAATATTAATCTTATCTGAATCTATATTTTCATTAACATCAATGTCTACACTTCTAAATTCATCATTAAGTACAATAGCATCGACTTCGTCTAATATATCATCAATTATATTTAAAGAATAAGGCTCTCCCTGCAAAGTTGAAAAAAATTCAAATAAATTTTCAAAGTTTGATGTTTCAAAATCGTTTGGTAAATTTAAATCTATTTTATTAAAATAAACTTTATTTTTAGCATCAATATTAAAAATTAATTCAAATTCATCTTCATTAATAAATCTTGCGTAAGAAGCATTGATTATTACATTATAATAACCTTTATTTAAATAATAGTTTCTGAGTAATCTTTTGTCTAGATCGATGATATTTTCGTTAAGAAATTTTTTACCTGAAATAAATTTCCAAAATTTATATTCCTCACTTACAATTAAACTCTTTAATTTACCATCCTTAAATACTTTATTGCCTATAAATTTTATTTTTTTTATTTTTGATTTATTTCCTAAAATTATTTCATATTTTATATCGACTTTATTTTCAGACAATTCTTCAACCAATACCTGAATTTCAGAGAAATAATAACCTTCATTTCTTAATGAGGATAAAATTTTTTCTTTATCGTTTTTTAATAATAGCTCGTTGTAAGATGATTTAGATTTTAAATTTAGGTTACTTAGAATTTTTTTTTTTAATTTATTTGACTTTATTCCCTCGTATGAAACATTTTGAATAATTGGTAATTCGACTACATTTATAATTAATTGATTTTCATTTATTTCAACTGACACATTTTTAAAAAAGTTAGTTTCATAAAGATCTTTTAAAATTATATTTAAATTTAAATCAGATATATTTTGACCTTTTTTAACAGTTGAAAACATTTTGATCGTCTCGTCTGATATTCTGTCATTCCCATTTATAATAATTTTTTTAAGAGTAGTTGCGAACACATTAGTAGTGATTAAACACAAAAATATTAGATAGGAAATAATAGTATAAATTTTTTTATTCATTTGTGCTTTTATATACTCATTGAGTTAATTTTTGAACTTACATAATAATTTAGTTTCAGTATTTCATTAATATTTTTTGGCTTAATTCTTTTATATTTGATAAATTGACTAGATTTTATTATTTTAAATAATTTATTTTGTATCTCAGTAAAATTAATTTTCTTTTTTAAATAAAGGTTTACTAAGCTATCATTAGCAGAAACTATAACCGTATTAAATAAAGTTAAGTTGTTTGATAAAAGTTTTATAATTTTAACAGAGGGAAATCTGTCATCATTAACTTTTTTTAAATTTAATGAATTCAATTTTGCTATGTCCAGGTCTTTAAATTTAATAGTTTTATTTAGATCTGGGTAAATTGTATTAAAAATCGGAAATTTCATATCAGTATCGTGAGCAATTATTTTTGTTAAACCACTATTGAACTGAACAATTGCATGAATATAAGATTTTGGATGAATTAAAATTGATAATTTTTTATAGTTTATATTGAAAAGATTTTTAGCTTCAATAATTTCAAAAACCTTATTCATCATTGTTGCTGAGTCTATTGATATTTTTTTACCCATTTTCCAATTTGGATGATTAAGAGCCTCAGAAATTTTTACTTTCTTCAATTTATTTATTGGATAATTTGCAAATGGGCCTCCTGAAGCTGTTATATAAATTTTTCTGACATTTGATGGACTAATCCCTTTTAAAGCAAACCATAATGAAAAATGCTCTGAGTCCACTGGAATAAATTTTGTTTTATTTTTTTGTAAAATTTTTTTAAGTATATCCCAAGCACAAATTATTGACTCTTTATTTGCTATAGCTATTAATTTTGTATGTTTAATTATTTGTTTGGTTGGATACAAACCTTCCAATCCAGAAATAGCTGACATTGTATAATCTATCTTTGATGGAAATATTTTTTTTAAATTATCGTAATTATTAAAAATTTTAACATCACTTTTATTTAATTTTTTTTTTAATTTATTATAGCTTTGAATATCTGAAATAATCAAATTTTTTACTTTCAAAAGTTTTGCCTGCTTTAATAATTCTTTATAATTTTTTTTTGCTGATAAAAGTTTAATTTCAAAATTTTTTTTATCACTATTGATAATTTTAATTAAAGTTTTTCCAATTGATCCTGTAGAACCTAATATTGCAATTTGTTTTTTCATATTATTTTAATATAAAATTGAACGAAGTAACAAAAAGTAAAAGCAAAAATCATTCCATCAATACGATCCAAAATGCCACCATGTCCCGGTATTAAATTACCAGAATTTTTCAAATTAGATAATCTTTTACACAATGAAATTAATATATCTCCTAACTGACTTACTGTAGAAATTATTAAAATTAAAAATATTTGTGATGAACCTAAATTGTTTTTAACTAGAAAAGAAATATTAGAATAATTGTAAAAAATAAATATAATTATTAATGATAAAACATAAGCACCCACAACGCCAGAATATGTTTTATTAGGACTTATTTTTGTTAATTTTGGGCCTTTGAATAATTTTCCAAATATATATCCTCCAATATCGGATGATATGCATATTAAAATGATAAAGAAAAAAGTTGATAAGCCATTTTCATCATTATTATTTCTAATTTGAAATGCAGAAAAGAAAGCAACTAATATAAAAAAATAACCAAACAGATTATATTTTTTTTTTTTGGTCATTTTATACCACTCATATAAACTTACGATAAGAGCAAATATTATTAATAAATTAAACAGATAAGACCCTTTAATTATTATATAAAATATTATAGGTATCAAAATAATTGAACTAATTATTCTTTTTATTGGTTCGCTTATCATATGGAGCCAAAATTCCTTTTTAAATTTAAAAATTTATTTATAATTTTATTAAAATCTTTTTCATTAAAATCAGGCCATAATTTTTTTTCAAAAAAAATCTCTGTATAAGCTAATTGCCACAATAAAAAATTACTCAATCTTTTAGTATTGCCTGTTCTTATTAATATTTCTGGATCTGGAATTTTTTTTGTGTAAAGATTATTTGAAATATTTTTTTCGCTAATTATCTTATTTTTTTTGTTTAAGTATTTAATAGTATGAATTATTTCACTTTTTGATCCATAATTCAGAGCAAGATTAATTTGCAGAGAAGAATTATTTTCTGTTTTTTTTTCTGAGAGCAAAATCAATTTGTTTAATTTTGGTGTTAATTTTTTTTTTCCTATAATTTTAAGTTTAATATTTTTTTTTTCTAAATCTGAAATTTGATTTTTTAAAAATGTTTCCAATAATTTAAATAAATAATTAATTTCTTTTTTTGGCCTTTTCCAATTTTCTGTTGAGAATGCGTATAATGTTAGATAAGAAATTTTTTTTTTTAAAGATACATTAATAATCTTTTCTACTACCTCTAATCCTGCTCTATGACCTTTGTTTCTTGAATTATAATGTTTTATTCCCCATCTCCCATTACCATCCATAATAATGGCTACATGATTAAGAGAATTCATATTGTCATTATTTCTTTTTCTTTTGCAGAAATTTTTTCGTCAACAATTTTTATATGATTGTCTGTAATTAACTGAATATTTTTTTCTAAAATTTTTTCATCATCTTCACTAATTTCTTTTGATTTTAGTAATTTTTTTAATTCTTCATTTGCATCTCGTCTTATGTTTCGTATTGATACTTTGCATTTTTCTCCAATAGATTTAATTAATTTTTTTAATTCATTACGCCTCTCTTCATTGAGTTCTGGTATTGGTAAGCGTATTAACTGACCATCTATTTGAGGATTTAATCCTAAATCAGATTTTTTAATAGCAGCATCTACTAGCGAAACATTGTTGGCATCCCATACCTGAATATTTATCATTCTAGGCTCTGGTGTTGTAATACTTCCTATTTGATTAATTGGCATTTGTTGTCCATAGACATCAACTTTAATTAGGTCCAACATTGAGGCATTAGCTCTTCCAGTTCTCAACGAAGATATTTCTCTGGAGAATACTTCAATTGCTTTATCCATTTTGAGACTGTAAGATTTTTCATCAAACATCTATTCCCCTATTTTAATTCTATAAAATTCTTTTATTTTTAAATCAGCTATAGAAAGATCCTTTATTACTTCTTGAACTTTTTTCTTTGGTTCCATTACCCAAGCTTGTGTTAATAAAGCATTTTCTTCTTTAAATTTATTCATCTTACCCAAGCTAATTTTTTTTGCAATTTCATCTGGTTTTCCTAAATTTTTTAGTTCTTCAGTAACTAATTCTTGCTCCTTATCTATTATTGATTGTTCTATAGAGGTGGATTCCAGAGCTAATGGATTAGATGCAGCAATGTGCATTGATAGTTGTTTACTAAATGTTTTGACTATATCTGAATTATCCTTTGTATCAAGTGAAACCATAACAGCTAATTTTGCTACATTGTCTTTCACAACTGTATGAAGATAATGATTATTTAAACCATCTGAGTTTTGAATAGTTTTAGCTTTTCCAATTGTAATTTTTTCACCAATTTTTGCGATCAAAGCAACTAAATTGTCATTAACAGTTTGGCCATTTTTCATTTTTGCCACTTTTAATTCTTCAATGTTTGAATTATTTTCGTTATTTAATTCACTTAATTCTTTAACAAAATTAATAAAATCATCGTTTTTAGCAACAAAATCTGTTTCACAATTTACTTCTATTACTGAGGTTTTCGTTTCATCTCCGCTAACTACAACAACACCCTCTTTTGCATCTCTAGACATCTTTTTAGATGCTTTTGAAATTCCTTTCACTCTTAATATTTCAATCGCCTTGTCTAAATCTCCATTTGATTCTTTAATAGCTAAATTACAATCTTTAAAACCTGCTCCAGTAGCTTCTCTAAGTTTTTTAACTTTTTCTATATCACTCATTAATTTAATTTCTCCTTATCTTCTTTAGAAAATTTTTTTTCTAATTTTTCTCTATCTAATTCTTGAATAGTTTTTGTTTTATCTTCGCTTTTAGAATCATCGGTTTTATCCTTTTTTGTCTCTACAGCTGGTGAAGAACTTTTGGCACTATTAATAGTTTCTTTGATTAAATTACAATAAAGATCAATAGCTCTTCTTGCATCATCGTTGCCCGGTATTGGATAATCAATATTATCTGGATTTGAATTGCTATCTAAAATGGCAATTATTGGTATTCCTAATTTTGAAGACTCGGCAATAGCAAGAGACTCATAATTTGTATCAATAACAAATACTAAATCTGGAACCTTTTTCATCTCAGCTATTCCACCAAGGGATCTTTGGAGCTTATCTTTCTTAACGCTCATTTTTAAAAGTTCTTTTTTTGTGAAACCTCTGTTTTCAGATGCTAAATCAGTTTCCAGTTTTTTTAATTTCTTTATTGAATTTGAAATTGTTCCCCAATTAGTTAACATGCCTCCTAACCATCTGTAATTTACAAAATATTGATCTGTTTCTTTAGCAACTTCTGCTATTGCCTCTGATGCTTGTTTCTTTGTAGATACAAATAAAATTTTTCCATTATTTGCAATTGTTTCATAAACTTTTTCTAGAGCTACTTTAGTTAGTTCTAGTGTTTGAGTTAAGTCTATAATGTGAATAGAATCTCTTTTTCCAAAAATATATTTTTTCATTTTTGGATTCCATCTTAAAGTTTTATGTCCAAGATGAACGCCTGCTTCTAATAATTGTTGTATTGTAACGTTAGGTATTTTCATATTTATTCCCGGTTAAGCCACCACAGTAATTTCCAATTAAGGACCGGAGGTATAAAACCAACAACTGTGTGCGTGTTAATTTAATTTAGGGTTTATTTACAAATATTTATTATATTTAACAAGTGATTATTTAGTTAATTATTGCCTGTATTTGTTGATTTCTTATAAGATTTAATGTTTTTCTGTCTAATTTACGTGCATTTTTTAATTTAAATTTAAGAATGTTATCTTTAGAGACTAAATTAATATTTACGATGGTTTTACCTTTATCATTCAAAATTTTAGAAATTTTTTCAATCTGCTCTTCTGAATTTAACTTGAAAGAAACCTCGTTTATAGGACTGTTAAATAAATCTTTTAGAGAAGCTACCTTTTGGACATTTATCCTAGTTAGTCGATTTTCATCATTAGAAGTATTTTTAAATAATGTTAATATAAGAGAACTACCCTCTTTTAAGATTTCCCTATTTAATTCTAAAACATCAGAGAAAATAAAAAGTTCAAACACACTTGATAAATCAGTTAATTTTAAAACAGCATAAGAATTTCCTTTTGCGGTTTTTCTTTCTTGAACTTTTAACAATGTAGCTGCAATGTTAGAAGCTTTTAAATCTTCTTTTGAAATAAAACTTAGATAATCTATTATTTTATAATCACTAAAAATTTCTGTAAATTGATTTAACGGATGGTCAGAAATAAAGAAACCTACTGATTCAAATTCTTTTGATAATCTTTCTTCAAATTTCCAATCTTCAGATTTAGTCAAAATATCATCCTGGTAATTTTCGTCATCTGAGAATAAATCAATTTGATTAGCAGATTTGTTATCAAATATATTTTTACTTTTAGCTATCAAAGTTGGAATTGAATCAAACAAAGCTTGTCTATTTCTATTTATTTTATCAAAAGCACCCGCTTTAACTAAACCTTCTAATTGAAGTTTGTTGATATCTTTTGGATTTACCCTATTTATAAAATCATGAATAGATACGAATTTTCCATTTAAAGTTCTTTCTTTAACTATGTTTGATATTGCCTCAAAACCTACAGCTTTAATACCTCCTAAGGCATAATAAAATTTGTTATCGATAGTTCTAAAATCTTCAAAACATTCATTTATATCGGGACGAACAACTTCAACATTTAATCTTTTTAATTCTTCGTAAAACTCACTTAACTTATTTTGATTCGATATATCCATAGTCATTGATGCAGCAATAAACTCTTTTGGATAATATGTTTTTAAAAACGCAGTTTGGTAAGAAATAATTGCGTACGCAGCAGCGTGACTTTTATTGAAGCCGTATTCTGCAAATGGTTCAATTTTTAAAAAAATTCCAGCAGCTACATCTTTTGCTATTCCATTTTTAACAGCCCCAGCAATAAAACCTTGTTTCTGTTTTTCAAGTTCTGCTCTTTTCTTTTTACCCATTGCTCTTCTCAAAAGATCTGCTTGTCCTGCTGTAAATCCTGATAATTTTTGTGCAATCTGCATTACCTGTTCTTGATAAATAATTACACCATAAGTTGGTTTTAAAATATCTTCTAGAAGTGGGTGTAAGTAATCTGGTTTTTGTTTTCCATGTTTACAGTCATTGTATGTTGGAATATTGCTCATTGGTCCCGGTCTGTATAGAGCAACTAAGGCAATAATATCTTCAATATGATTTGGTTTCATTTGAATTAAGGCTTCTCTCATACCTGCACTTTCAATTTGAAATAAGCCAACTGTTTTACCTGTTGACATTAGATCAAAAACTTTTTGATCTTCGTAACTTATTTTTTCTATATCAAAATCTTTAATTTTTTTTCTTACAAGTTTTTGTGTATTGTTAATTACTGTAAGTGTTTTTAATCCCAAAAAATCAAATTTTACTAAACCTGCATTTTCTGCTGAGTACATATCGAATTGAGTAGATGGTAATAATAAATCTGAAGAAATATCTTTGTATAAAGGAACAACTTCAGTGAGTTTTTTATCTGCTATTACTACTCCAGCTGCATGTGTGGCAACATTTCTATTTAAACCTTCTAATTTTAGTGAGAGATCAGTAAGTTTCTTTACTCTTGGATCATCATTTATGAGTTTTTGTAATCGTGGCTCTCCCGCAATGCACTGAGTTAAATTTTGTGGTCTAGATGGATCAAAAGGTATCATCTTAGATATACTGTCAACAAATCCATAAGCTAGTCCCAAAACTCGACCAACGTCTCTAATTACCATTCGAGCCTTTAATTTACCAAAAGTAATAATATGAGCTACGCTGTCTTTATATTTTGTTGTTAGATATTCAAATACTTGATCTCTTTTTTCCTCGCAAAAATCTATATCAAAATCAGGCATAGAAATTCTATCTGGATTTAAAAATCTTTCAAAAATTAAATTAAATTTAATTGGGTCAACATCAGTAATAGATAAACACCAGGCTACTAATGAGCCGGCACCTGAACCTCTTCCAGGACCTACAGGGATATCATTATTTTTAGCCCATTTAATATAGTCTGCAACTATAAGAAAATAACTAGAATATTTCATTTCTACAATAATAGAAAGTTCATGATTAAGTCTGTTCTTATATTCTCTATAAGAATCGTTATTTTCTAAATCTTCATCACTTAAATTAAAAATCTTATTGAATTTAACTTTTAATCCCTCTATGGAATCTTTTTTTAAAATTTCATCTGCATTTCCATCTTTATCACTGCTAATATTAGGCAATATTGGATTAGAAAATATTGGTCTATAAGTACATCTTAATGGAAAATTATAATTGTTTTCTAAAGCTTCAGGTAAGTCAGCAAATAATTCGGACATCTCTGAGTTAGTTTTTAAATAATGTTGGTCAGTAAATCGTAATCTGTTTTTTTCATTTACATATGTCTTGTTACCAATACAAATTAAAGCATCATGAGCTTCATGCATTTCTTTATCTAAGTAAAAAACTTCATTAGTTGCAATAATAGGTATCTCCAAATCTAAAGATTTTTTTAAATTAAATTTTTCAAATCCGATTTCATTTTGATCATTATGTCTTTGAATCTCTAAGTAAAATCTGTCATCAAAAACATTTTGAATTTTATTATAAAGCTCTTCAATTTCACTAAACTTTCCTTTATCAAATAATTTACCAAATAAACCAAAAACAGTTCCTGAAAATACGGCAACACCTTTGGATTTATTTAATAATAATCCAAAATCTACATGCGGATCTGACAATTCATCGTTTTCCAAATACGATAAAGATGAAAGTTCTATTATATTTTTATATCCAACTTCATTTAGAGCAAACAGAGGGAGTAAACCTGTTGTCTCTCCGATTTTAAAATTAATTTGTGTTCCGATTATTGGTTGAGTACCAGACTTTGAGATCTTTTCAGCAAATTCTAGTGCACCACATAAATTTGAGGTGTCACATAAACCCAAGGATTTTATTTTATTTTTTTTAGAATATTCTTGCAAATCATCAATTGTAACAGCTCCTTCGCAAATTGAATATTGAGTATGAATTTTTAAATGATTATAATTTTGTGAAACAGTTTCAGACATTTGTTGATTTTATACTACCATCTCTCATCTCCAATAGATAATCTGCTTTTTTTGCAAAAAATCTATTATGAGTTGCAAATATAATTATTCTGTCTGATCTTTTTTGATTATTTAAAAGTTTAAAAATATCTTTAGCCGTATTCATATCTAAACTACCAGTTGGTTCATCGGCTAAAATAATTTGAGGATTATTAATAATTGCTCTTGCTATTGCAACTCTTTGAGATTCGCCTCCAGAAAGTTGAGACGGAAAATGATTTAATCTGTTTGAAAGTCCAATTTTTTTTAATAATTTTTCGGCTTTAGATAATGCTAATTTTTTATCGTTATTAAGAGATAAAGAAGCAAAATAAACATTTTCCAATGCTGTAAAATCAGAAAGAAGATTATTTTCTTGGTAAACGATACCTAGTTTTTTAGCTCTAATTAAATCATTTTTTTCATTTTGATTGAAATTAATCTCAAGATTATCAAACTTAATTGAACCAGACGTTGGTTTATCTATTAATGATATTAAATTAAGTAAAGTTGATTTTCCAGAGCCAGAGGGTCCCATTATTGCGTAAGTTTTACCTAACCTAAATTTTCTAGATATACCTCTTAATACATTTATTTTTTTTTCCGTAATAAAACTTTTTCTTATATTAATTAATTCTAAAAAATTATTCATACTTCAGTGATTTTATAGGATCCATCTTTGCAGCTTTAAGCGCTGGAAATATAGAAACTATTATTGTTATTAATATTGAACAGATTGTTATAATTACTATAGAATTAATATCTATTTCTGATGGCATTTTGCTTAAAAAATATATTTCCTCTGGAAATAAACTAATATTAAAAGTAGAGCTTAAAAATTGTCTAATATTTTCTACATAAATTGAGAATGTTACACCTAAAAATATTCCAAAAATTGTTGCTGAAGTTCCAATTGAAACACCAACAAGGAAAAAAATTTTAATTATAGATTTATTCAAAACTCCAATAGATTTTAAAATTGCAATATCTCGAGTTTTATTTTTAACTAAAATTGTTAAACCTGAAATTATATTAAAAGCAGCCACAATAATTATTAAAGATAAAATAATAAACATCACATTTCTCTCAACTTTAAGTGCTGAAAATAATGAACTATTCATATCGGCCCATGTATATACAAACGCATCAGGGTATAGTTTCATAAGTTTTTCCTTATGATTTTCTATATTTTTTGGATTTTTGAAATAATACTCGGTAAATCTATCATCTCTATTTTTGTCAAAAAAATCTTCTAAAGTATTTAAATTTATATAAGCAATATTTTCATCATATTCTGATAATCCACTTTCAAATACTGAAATTATAATAAATAATTTTTGCTTTGGTAAAGACCCAACTAATGTTTGAACACCAGAGGGTGATGTAATTGAAACTTCATCCCCAATATCTAATCCTAAAATATTACTTAAATCTCGACCAATAGAAATTGTATTTTCATTTAAACTTTTAGAACCAAAAAAACTATCATTATTTGAAATATCTAGATCTGTAAAATCTTTTTCCAAATAACCTTTAAGCAAAACTCCTTTAGTACCATTTTTATGGAAAATAACTGCTTCCCCTTCATTTGATAAAATGCCTTTAGCAAAATCTTTATCTGACAAGGAAGCTAGCGGTTTATCGTAATGTTTGACAACTGCATGAGCATTAAAGCCAACTATCTTATCAATTAATTCAGATCTAAAACCATTCATAACAGACATCACTATAATTAGAACAGCAACACCAAGACTTATCCCAATAAAAGAAAAAATAGATATAATATTCAAAAAGCCATCTTTTTTTCTGGCTTTTAAAAATCTAAAAGTAATTTCTTTTTCTAAAGTAGAAATCAAATTGAATTTTTTTGTTTAGTTATAATTTCTATAATTTTATTTAACGGCAAATTTTTAGTTTCACCACCAGTTTCCTTGAACTCTAATAAATCACCTTCACTTTTCTTACCAATAATAATTTGATATGGGGCACCAATTAAATTCATTTTTTTAATTTTTGATGAGAAATTCTCATCTGTATCATCAATGATTGCATCAATTTTATTTTTTAATAATTCTTTATTAATATTATTTGCTTTATCTAAAGCTGATGTATCGTTTTTATTTATCATAGGCATTATAGCAATATCATAAGGAGCAACAGACAATGGCCATTTCATGATTTCATTTTTGTCATCATATTTTGCCTCAATTATAGCCCCTACTAACCTGGATACACCAATTCCATAAGAACCCATTTTAACAAAATCTTTTTTTCCTCCTGGTAAATCAACAGATGCCCCCATTGGTTTTGAGTATTTGTCACCAAAATAAAATATATGACCCACTTCGATACCTTTTGTAATCAATTGATTTTCCTTAGAAACAATTTTTTCAAACTCTTCTTTATTAAACTTTTCATCAGTTACAGCATAAAACTGTTCATATTTTTTTCTCATACTTTCCAATGACGCTTTTTCTATTTCAGTATCATCACTATCAAGATCAAATATTCTTTTATCTGTGAAAATTTTACTTTCTCCAGTATCAGCAAGAATAATAAATTCATGAGATAAGTTTCCACCTATAGGTCCTGTATCAGCAGCCATGGGTATTGCTGTCAAAGATAATCTTTTAAATGTTCTTAAATAAGAAAGAAAGAATTTATTATAAGAATAAAAAGCTGCTTCATCTGATACATCAAATGAATAAGCATCTTTCATATAAAACTCTCTACCACGCATAATTCCAAATCTAGGTCTAATTTCATCTCTGAACTTCCATTGTATATGATACATAAGTTGTGGGAGTGATTTATAAGATTTTATTGAAGATCTAAAAATTTCAGTAACTTGCTCTTCATTGGTTGGTCCATATAACATTTCTCTATTTTGACGGTCGGTAATTCTTAACATCTCTTCACCATAATCGTCATAACGACCACTTTCTTTCCAAATTTCGCTGGATTGAATTGTTGGCATTAATATTTCTTGAGCTCCAATTTTGTTTTGTTCTTGTCTGACAATGTCCTCTATTTTTTTCATTACTTTAAAACCTAAAGGTAACCATGAATAAATTCCTGCTGAGGCTTGCTTAATCATACCTACTCTCAACATCAATTGATGAGATTTAATTTTTGCTTCTGAAGGATTATTTTTTAATATTGGTATAAATGAATTTGATAAAAGCATCTCAATTAATCATATTTCTTAAATTTAAATATTCAAATTTAATTAATAAGTAAATTATGATGAAAATGACAGTAGTAATTCCTGTACAATAAAGGAATTTTTTCAACATTTTTGGATTTTCAGGTGATCCAGGATCCTCACCGTCAATTTTTACAGTCTTTGTTCGATTCACATCGATAGGTAAAATAGCAAAAAAAACTATCCACCATATAATTATATAGATAATAGCTAAGCCTGTTGCGCTCATTAAATTCTTACTAAATTAATATTGGTAAAAGGTTTTTTTCCTGTTCTCTCTTTAGAAAATTTTCTACAAGCGATTTTTAATGCATCAATTAGGTTATGCTCTTGTTGTTTGCTTCCAATTTTAAAAGTTCTAGAAGTTTTCTCTATTTCCTCTTCTAATCCATAAACAAAATCATCTCGATCATCGATAGGTAAACCACGAAATGAAAGTATAGGGTTATTATGTATATTTCCTTTAGGTGTAATCATTATTGTTACCTCAAGATATCCATTAGCACTTAAATTTTTCCTATCTTTTATCGATTGTGAATCTGGATCAACGCTTACACTACCATCTAAATAAAGTCTGCCACTCGGGGCCTTGTCATATACTTCAGGTTTTTCACCTGGATATAACTTAACAATATCACCATTTTCGACTTGAACTGGATGTTGCACTTGCATTTCTTTTGCAAAATTAATGTGTTCTATCATGTGCCTATGTTCACCGTGTACAGGTATTACACATCTAGGTTTTACCCATTGATACATCTCTTTAAGGTCTTCTCTATTTGGATGCCCCGAAACATGAACAAATTCGGTTTCTTCAGATATTACTTCTATTCCATCCTTAACAAGTTGGTTGTGAAGTTTATAAAGTTTTTTTTCATTACCAGGTATGATTTTTGAAGAAAAAATGACAGCATCGCCTTTTTCTATAAAAACATCTGGATGAACATAGCTAGAAATTCTCATCATTGCACCCATTGGTTCACCTTGACTTCCAGTACATAAATACACAATTTTTTCTCTTGAAAAATTTTTAGCTTCTCTTGGATCAATTGGTTCAATAGTATTTTTTAAATATCCACATTGACGTGCAGCTTTATAAATACGATGCATTGATCTTCCAACTAAAGAGATTTGTCTTCCAGTTTGTTCTGCACAATAAAAAGCTGTCTCCATTCGAGCTACGTTCGAAGCAAAAGATGTTATGATAATTCTTTTTTTTAATCGAGACATAACGTTTAGCATATTTTTTCTTACGTCTAATTCAGAACCTGATCTACCAGCGCTAAAAACATTTGTTGAGTCGCAAATCATTGCTAGCACACCTTCTTCACCTATTTCCTTTAATCTTTTTTCGTTTATATTATCTCCAATCAAAGGATTTGGATCTACCTTCCAATCTCCAGTATGCAAAATAACTCCCGCAGGAGTTTTTATTCTAAGTCCGTTTGGTTCTAATATAGAGTGCGTTAAAGTAATGTATTCAATTTCAAATGGATCCAGAGAAACCTTTCCATTTAACTCAACAATCTGTAAATCATTAGTTATATCGATTTGTTTTTCTCTAAATTTTTCTCGAATTAATACAGCTGTGAAAGGAGTTGCAAAAATTTTACATTGTAATTTTGGCCATAGATGAGCAATTGCACCAATGTGATCCTCGTGTGCGTGTGTTAAAACTATTCCTAATAAATTATCTTTTCTTTCTACTATAAACCCAGGATCTGGATATATTAAATCAACACCTGGAATAGTATCATCTGCAAATGTTACCCCTATATCAACCATAATCCATTTATGATCACTAGGCTGTCCATAGCCGAACAAATTCATGTTCATGCCTATTTCACCTGATCCACCTAATGGACAAAATAATAATTCATCTTTCATATTATTTAATTAATTTTGAAATCTTTATTAAGCCTTTAATTGTAATATCTTGGTTGTGACTTACTTTCGTTTTAATTGAGTTTTTAAATAAATCTGAAAATCCACCAGTAATAATTACTTTAAAAGATTTTCCGGTCTCCTTCTTAATTAAATTAATAATATTGTCAATTAAACCTGAATAACCCCAAAAAAAGCCTGATCTAACAGCAGAGATTGTATTTTTGCCAATGACTTTATTAATCTTTTTTAAATCTATTTTTGGAATCAAGGTTGCTTTATCAGACAAGGTATTAAGAGATAATCTCACACCCGGGGCAATAATACCTCCAAAATAAGTGTTTCTAATTAGTACATCGAAAGTTGTTGCTGTACCAAAATCTAAAATTATAAAATTATTTTTGTTATTCATTAAACTTATAGCATTAGTAATTCTATCTGAGCCTACCTGTTTATAATTTACTTTGATTTTTATAAGTGATTTTAAGTTTAATTTTTTAACCTCATAGCATTTTAGTTTAACTTTTTTCGATAAAAATTTATTAATTATAGAATATGTTTTTGGAACAACACTGCAAAATAATATTTTTTCAATTTTATTTAATTGAATTTTATTTCTTTTAAATAAAATATTAAGCTGCCTGTTGTTTACAGATTTTGATAAAAAAGTAATTTTTTTTGAAATTTTATTATTTTTAGAAACAATACACAATTTTGTTTCAGTATTACCAATATCGCCTAGAATATACATTATTTAATTTTATACAATTTAGATAAATTTTTTTCAAAAAGTTGTTTTAGTTTATTTTCTACAATTAATTTACTAATACTTTTTTTAGTTACCTCTTGCAAGTTTGTGGCAGGATAATTCCTTATAATTGGATTTTTTTTAATATTTATACCTATGCCAGTAATTAAAAATTTTTTGTCTCTTACAAATATGACTTCTTGTAAAATGCCACTAATTTTTTTTTTATCAATTAATAAGTCGTTCGGTTTTTTAAATAAAATTTTTTTACTTGTAAATGACGAGAGTAATTTTTTGACTAAAAGACAATTGATTTTTGTTATAGCATTAATCGATAGTTTTGTTTTATTTAGTTCATTGAAAAAAGAGATAAATAAATTTCCTTTTGGTGATATCCATTTTCTTCCATACTGTCCTCTACCACTTACTTGAGTCTCAGCAACAACCATACCAAAGTTGTATTTAGTTTCTTTGATAATTCTTATTGCAGTATTATTAGTGCTTTTAACTTTTTTAAATTTAAATTTTTTTAATTTCATCAAATAATATTAATTCTTGAAACAACTTCTATTAACTGACTTGGGAATATGAAGTATAAAAGAATTAATATCGTTGAAACTGTAAGTGAAAATTTTAACCATAAGCTATGGTCAGTATCGTATTTGTCTTTTTCTTTATCAAAGTAAATTATTTTTATAATTCTTAAATAATAAAAAGCTGCAACTACTGTTGATAACAATCCTACTATAGCTAAGAAAAACATTGATTGTTCTAATACTGCTTTAAAAACATAAAACTTAGCAAAGAAACCAGCTAGAGGTGGTATTCCAGCTAAAGAAAACAGTATCACAAGCAAACATAGTGATAGTAGTGGATGGTTTTTTGATAATCCTGAGAGATCCTCAATATTCTCGTAATATTGATCCTTTCTTCTTAGCATCAATAGACATGAGAAAAGAGCTAAATTCATAACTACGTATATTGAAATATAGATTATTGAACTTTGAATTCCTTCATTCGAAGCTGTGGCTAGTCCTGCTAATGTATAACCAATATGTCCAATAGAGCTATAAGCAATTAGTCTTTTAATATTAGTTTGCCCTATTGCAGCAACAGCTCCAAAAACCATGGAAGCAATTGATAAGAAAATTATTATCATTTGCCATTGATCAATTAAATTTAGGAAAGGAACATATAAAAATCTTATAAATACAGTTAAAGCAGCGATCTTTGGTACTATTGTAAAAAATAAAGTTACAGTTGTTGGTGACCCCTCGTAAACATCAGGTGCCCACATATGAAATGGAACTGCAGAAATTTTAAATGCTAAACCAACTAAGATAAATACAATTCCAAATGTTAAAACATATTCATTAGAATTTAATTGATTTGATATTATATCAAAATTAGTTGAGCCTGAAAAACCATAAACTAAAGAACATCCATATAATAACAATCCTGAAGATAGTGCACTTAAAACAAAATATTTCAAACCAGCTTCGGATGATTTTAGTTGATCTCTATTATATGTTGCTAATACGTAAAGAGCTAATGATTGTAATTCTAACCCCATATAAAAAACAATTAAATCATTTGAACTAATCATCACCATCATACCAAGTATAGAGCTCAAAATAAGAACTGGGTATTCGATATTATATATTTTAAAAGTTTTTAAATAGCTTGATGAAATAACTAAAACTAAAAAACCTCCAATTAAAGTTATAATTTTCATTAATGAAGACATACTGTCAATCACAACACTTTCATTAAACAATGTTTCCCTACTAACCGAAAACGTTTCGTTTATTGTTATTATTGCTGTAATTAAAATTGTAAACAAAGATAGATTGAAAGTGATTTTTGAACTATTTTTTTTAAAAACACCCAAAATAAGTAAAAACATTATTGAAAGTGAAATAAATATTTCAGGTAATACTAAATTTAAATTTTCCATATTATTTACTAGCTATATTTGTGTTATGCATATTAATTAAGTCGGTCACAGAAACTTCAATAGTGTTTATTAATGGATCAGGATAAAAACCAAAAAATAATATTGGTGCAGCTAAACAACTTAATATGAAGTATTCAGATCTGTTTAAATCTAAAATTGTTTTAAGATCTTTGTTTATTAATTTTCCAAATATTACTCTTTTATAAAGCCACAACATGTATGCAGCTCCTAAAATCACCCCAATACTTGCTATAACTGCCACTAAAAAATTATCTTTAAAAGCTCCCATTAATATTAAAAACTCACCGATAAAACCACTGGTTCCAGGTAAACCTAGGGATGCCAAAGCAAATAACATAAATAATATTGAATATTTTGGAATTACAGAAACTAGTCCTCCATATGTACTTATTAATCTAGAATGCATTCTGTCATAAACTACACCAACAGTTAAAAATAATGCTGCTGAAACTAATCCGTGGCTAATCATTTGAATTATACTTCCTTCAATTCCCTGCTGTTGCAAAGTGAATATACCCAAAGTTACAAAACCCATATGCGCAACAGATGAATAAGCAATTAATTTTTTCATATCCTCCTGCATTAAAGCTATCAGTGAGGTAAATATGATTGCTATAACACTCAAGGTGTAAATTAATGGAGTAAATACCTCTGATGCAACTGGGAAAAGGCCTAAAGAAAATCTTATAAAGCCATATCCAGCCATCTTTAATAATATAGCAGCTAACAAAACAGATCCAGCAGTAGGAGCCTCAACGTGTGCGTCGGGTAACCAAGTATGAACTGGCCACATAGGTGTTTTTACGGCAAATGAGCTAAAAAATGCTAACCACAAAAGATTTTGATATTTAACATCAATACCAATTTCATAAAGTTGAACTACGTCAGTTGTTCCCGTAATCCAATAAATTGAAATTATTGCAACCAACATCAAAACAGATCCTAACAGTGTGTATAAAAAGAATTTGAATGCTGAATAAACTCTTCTTTCACCTCCCCAAATACCAATAATTAAAAACATTGGTATTAAGCCAGCTTCAAAAAATAAATAGAATACAACTAAATCAAGTGCACAGAAAACACCTATCATGAAACTTTCCATGATTAGAATTGCAATTAAAAAATCTCTTAATCTATTTTTGACTGAATTATTTACAGATATAATACAAATGGGAGTTATAAATGTAGTTAAAATAATAAATAAAATTGAAATACCATCTACTCCAACTTTATAATTAATAAATCCTTCAATCCATACTCTATCTTCTACAAATTGAAAACTAGATGTTGATTGGTCAAAAGAAATCCACAGATAAATCGAAATTAAAAAATTTACTACAGTTGTAAATAAAGCAACATATTTAGCAGTTAAATTATTTCCTTCTTTATCTTTAGTAAAAAATAAAAATAAAGCACCAACTATTGGCAATAATATTAAAGATGAAAGAATAGGAAAATTCATTATTTAACTATTAAAAAGGTTAGTAAAGCAGAGAAACCTAACAACATTACAAATGCATATTGATAGATAAAACCACTTTGAAATTTGGTTGCTTTAATTGAACATTTTTTTATAAAAGAAGAAATTCCATCAGGACCAAAACCATCAATTATGGTTCCATCAAAAAATTTCCATAAAAATAAACCTAGTTTTTTTGAAGATTTAACAAACAACACATCATATAACTCATCAAAGTACCATTTATTTACTAAAAAATTATACAAAGGTTTGTTCATTGAAGCTATTGAGTAAGGTAATTCTTTGTTCTTAACAAATAAGTAATAAGCAATTGGAATAGATAATAAAACCAAACACGGTGTTAAAAGTAAAAACCATAAAGGTGGGTGCTCAGTACTCAAAGGCTCTAAAAACTTAATAGACTCTGCCCAGAATAAATTCTCACCATGACCGATAAATAGTCCTTTAAATAGAATACCAGCAAAAACAGCTCCTATTGAAAGAATAAATAATGGAACAAGCATAACTAATGGAGACTCGTGTGTTTCCTCTATCTTGACCTCTTTGTTATTGTACTCACCATGGAAAGTTTTAAATATCAATCTCCATGAATAAATAGATGTTAAAAATGCTGTAATTATTCCAATGCCAGCTGCATAATAACCAGTAGTATTACCTTTTAAATACGCAAATTCTATAATTGCGTCTTTAGAATAAAATCCTGATAAAAATGGAAAACCTGTCAAAGCAAGCGTTCCTATTATCATTAAAGCATAAGTATATGGTAATTTTTTCCATACACCTCCCATATTATTTATATTTTGCTCATCTTTAAATGCATGGATTACTGAACCAGATCCTAAAAATAATAAAGCTTTGAAAAATGCATGAGTAAATAAGTGAAACATAGCAACATTGTATGCACCTACTCCAGCTGCAAAAAACATATAGCCAAGTTGGCTACACGTCGAGTAAGCAATAATTTTTTTTATATCTGTTTGAACCAGAGCAACCGTTGCTGCAAAGAATGCTGTAGTCATTCCAACGATAGTTATAAAATTTAGTATTAATGGTGAATATTCGTAAATTGGAGAGCATCTTACTACTAAAAAAACACCAGCTGTTACCATCGTTGCTGCGTGAATCAACGCTGAAACTGGAGTTGGACCTTCCATAGCATCAGGTAGCCAAGTATGTAGTAATATCTGTGCAGATTTACCCATTGCTCCTATAAATAAAAGCAAACAAACTAAATCTATTGCATTAACTTCAAAACCTAAAAAGGATAAACTTTTATCTACAACTGTTGGAATTTGTTGAAAAACTTCTGAATAATTTACTGTTCCAAATAAATAAAATATTAAGAAAATTCCTAAAGCAAAACCAAAATCACCTACTCTATTTACAACAAATGCTTTTATGGCTGCAGCATTTGCACTTTCTTTTTTAAACCAAAAACCAATTAGGAAATATGAACAAAGACCAACACCTTCCCAGCCAAAAAATAGTTGAATAAAATTATCTGATGTTACAAGCATCAACATTGCAAATGTGAATAATGATAAATAAGCCATAAATCTTGGTTTATGAGGATCATGAGACATGTAACCAATTGAATAGATGTGTACTAAGGCAGATACGGATGTTACAACTACTAACATCACTGCTGATAAAGGATCAATTAACATCGACCAATTTACATCAAGTGAACCTGAGCTTATCCAGGTGGCTATAACAATATTTTCTTCGTATTGGTTTACGATTACTTGATAAAGAACATAAATTGACAAGAGTGCAGAAATTGAAACTAGAACACTTGTTACTATTTCAGAATTTCTATCACCGATATATCTGCCAAAAAAACCTGATATAATTGAAGCAATAAGTGGAAGGAATATAATTGATAGTTCCATAGTTATCCTTTTAACTTATCTATTTCTTCAACTCGTATTGTTCCTGAGTTTCTGAAATATACAACAATGATTGCTAATCCTATGGCCGCTTCAGCTGCTGCAACAGTGAGAATAAATAAAGTAAAGACTTGTCCTGCCAAATCTCCCAAATAAATAGAAAAAGCAACTAAGTTGATATTTACTGCAAGTAATATTAGTTCAATACTCATTAAAATAACAATGATGTTCTTTCTATTAAGAAAAATACCAATTACTCCAATTGAGAAAATAACAGCACCTAAAGTCAAATAATGTCCTAAACCTATATCAATCATCTATTTTAACTCCCTTGTTACTCTGAACTTCTAACACCTCAACACCTTCTACTCTTTCTCTAGATATTTGTTTGATATAACTTTGTCTTTTAACTCCAGATCTTTGTCTAAAAGTTAATACTATGGCTCCAATCATAGCTACGAGAAGGATCATTCCACTTATTTGAAAAACATGAATATAATCAGTGTATAAAATTTGGCCCAATGAATGAGTGTTGCTTACACTTGTGTTAGCAAGTGAATTGTTAATATCAAAAATTTCAGGTTTATATTTCCAGCCACCTATCACAATTATAATTTCAAAGAAAATTAATGTGCTTATAATTAAACCAACTGGAATGTGTTTAGAGGTTGATTGACCTGCAAACCATTGATTTTTTTGTTGAGCTACGTTTAACATCATAACAACAAACAAAAATAAAACTGCTACAGCACCAACATAAACAATTAGCATTATCATTCCCAAAAATTCAGCGCCAATCATTATGAAAAGACAAGATATACTTATGAAATCAAGAATTAAGAAAAATACTGAATGAACAGTATTTTTAGAAGCGGTTACCATTATAGCTGAAACAACAGCAATTATAGAAAATGTGTAAAAGAAAATAGCGTGTGCAATCATTTTTATCGATGGATATTGTCAGCTTTAATATTTGCCTCCAAAACATTCTCCCATCTATCTCCATTATCTAATAATTTTTCCTTTGTATAATAAAGTTCTTCTCTTGTTTCCGTTGAAAATTCAAAATTTGGACCTTGTACTATTGCATCTACCGGGCAAGATTCTTCACATAGACCGCAATAAATACACTTCATCATATCAATATCGTAACGTGTTGTTTTTCTGCTTCCGTCTTCTCTTTCAGCTGACTCGATTGTTATTGCCTGTGCTGGGCAAACTGCTTCGCATAATTTACAAGCAATACATCTTTCTTCTCCATTTGGATACCTTCTCAAAGCATGCTCACCTCTAAAACGGGGACTAATTTTACCTTTTTCGAATGGGTAATTAATTGTTTTTTTTGATTTAAATAATTCTTTTATAGCAATTAACAAACCACCAATGAAGTCTGTCATCAATATAGTTTTAAAAAATCTTGATATCTTCATTATTAATTCACAGGTAAAAGGTTAAAATAAAACAAATAGCTAGCTGTTAATACCACCCAAATTAAAGAAAGAGGAAGAAAAACTTTCCAACCAAGTCTCATTAATTGGTCATATCTATATCTAGGTACTATCGCCTTAACTAAAGCAAAAAGAATGAATAAAAGAAGAATTTTTAATATTAACCATAATGCACCTGGCACTAACGTAAATGGATAAACATCAATTGGGGACATCCAGCCACCTAAAAATAATATTGCTCCCATCGCACACATCAATAAAATGTTTGCATACTCACCCAACCAAAACATTGCATACATCATTCCTGAATATTCTGTTTGATAACCAGCAACCAACTCTGCTTCTGCTTCAGGTAAATCAAACGGAGGTCTGTTAGTTTCAGCTAAAGCGGAAATAAAAAATATTACAAACATTGGAAATAATGGAATTACAAACCACATATTTTGTTGAGCAATAACTATGTCGTTTAAATTCAGTGAACCAACACAAAGTAAAACATTGATAATTATTACCCCAATTGAAACCTCATAAGATACCATTTGAGCAGCTGAACGAATTGCTCCTAGAAAAGGATATTTAGAATTAGATGCCCATCCACCCATTATTATTCCGTAAACACCTAATGAAGAAACAGCAAATAAGTAAAGAATTCCAACATTGATATCTGCCAATACCTGAGTTGCGCTAAATGGAATTACAGCCCATGCGATCAAAGCTAAAGTCATTGTGACTATAGGAGCTAGTATGAAAATTACTTTATTTGAACTAGATGGAATAATAATTTCTTTAAATATATATTTTAAAGCATCAGCTAAAGATTGTAATAAACCGAACGGACCAACAACATTAGGTCCTTGTCTTTTTTGAACAAAAGCCCAAACCCTTCTATCAAGCCAAACTATCATTGCTACAGAAACAAGAACAGGAACTAATAAGAATAAAATCTTATAAACTTCTTGAAAAACTATGCTCAAGTATTCCATATTAACCTTCTGTACCTGTTAATTTTAAATTTAATTTAGAGTTATTACATTCAACCATCGTTTTTGATGATCTAGCAATAACATTCGAAAAATAATAATCTTTTACTTTAATTATTAAATTTTCAGTTTGAAATTCTTTAGAAGAATTATTTTGGTCATCCACTTGTTTTTCTTTTTGTAAATTTAAATAATTAAACATGCTGCTTTCTAATTCATCTCTATCATTAAATAATTTTCTATTATTCATAAATTCAGCTAGTTCATTAATTATTTGCCAATCTTCTTTTGCTTCTCCGGGTGGGTAAGATGCTTTGAAGGCTTTTTGAATTTTTCCTTCTAAATTAGTAAAGTATCCGTCTTGTTCAGTGTAAGCAGCACCTGGTAAAATAATATCAGCAGACTCTGCACCTTTGTCACCATGACTACCTTGATAAATTATGAATTCATCTTTTTTATCAAATTCTAAATTGTCTTGACCTACAAGATAAACAATATCAAATTTATGTTCTTTTAAATCACTTATTAAATTATTTTCATTATTAATTATTCCAAGATCAATATTTCCTACTGTTGCGGCATCGGTTGATAAAATATTTAAAGAGTTCCATTCATCTGAAATTTTATTATTTTTTAATAAAAATTCTTTTGTTTTGTTAAACAAAAAT
>CACDQA010000003.1 GCA_902554745.1 uncultured Pelagibacteraceae bacterium | reverse complement strand
GAGCAAATAAGTATTAAACCTGGATTTATGAAACACAATGGAGGTGTTTTATTTAGGGCTATTTCAGAAAATGAATATGAATTTAAATCTATAATTAATGAAAATCATTTAAATGCTGCTGGAATAACTCATGGGGGTTATTTATCTGCTTTAATAGATGCAGGAGCAGGAACAGCCGCACATAGAGCTGCAGGAAATGCTCCATGTGTAACTATCTCCTTAGATATAAAATTTATAGGCGCTTCAAAAGTTGGAGATGAAATTATTGGACATACAAAAATTTTAAAAAAAACGAATACTCTTGTGTTTTTATTTTGTGAGCTAAAGTGTAATGATAAAATAATTACCTCTGCGTCTGGAGTATGGAAAATTATTAAAATAAAGCCTTCTAATTTAGGTCCAGGTGGGTAATTTTACTCTTTTCTTTTTAAGTTAAAGTAGCCAAATACTACTAACAATAATATTGCTATAGGATAAACGATATTTTTGGATGGTCTATCTGAATTTTCAATTTTAAATTCACTTATATAGTCTCCCATTTCAAAACCACTTTTTTTAGCTTCTCCATTCCATTTCAAATTATCAACAACAACTTTATCATCTTGTTTCATTAATGTAATTCCATAGTCCTCTAAAGTAAATTTATCTTCAAAAGTATTTTTTGATATCACAAATAACTTATATCTTTCTCCGTATAAACTAGGCCTTGTTATTTTAATTTGAATTTCTTTTGTTGAGTCTAATTTCATTGAATTAATTTTAGTAATTTCCTCATAATTATATTTTGGATAAAATTTATTTAAAACAAAATCGGGTGATAACAAGGAAATAGAAATTACTAAAAAAATAATTATTTCATACCATTTAAGTTTATTAATAAACCATCCTTGAGTGGCTGAGGTAAATACTAAAATCCCAATTAAAGAAGTTATAATTACAATCAATCCATGCCAAATATTTTCAATACCAATAAGTAAAAGTTCATGATTAAATAAGAATACAATCGGCAAAATTCCTGTTCTTAAACTATACCAAAAAGCTTGCACCCCTGTTCTTAAGGGATCTCCACCAGATATTCCTGCAGCTGCATAAGAGGCAAGTCCCACTGGTGGCGTTACATCAGCCATTAAGCCAAAATAAAAGACAAATAAATGAACCGCAATTAACGGAAAAATAAAACCTGAGGCATTTCCAACATCCACCAAGACAGTCGCCATTAAAGAAGCAACAACAACATAATTTGCCGTTGTTGGCAAACCCATTCCTAAAAGTAAGCACAAAATAATTGTTAAAAATAATAATATAGTAACGTTATCTTTAGCTATAGATTCTATAACTATTATTAAATTAGTACTTAGGCCTGTCGAGCCAACTGCACCAACAATAATTCCTGCAGTTGCAATCGCTATACCAACAGCAACCATATTTAAAGCGCCTTTTTCAAAACCAACTATTGTTTGATTAAACCATTCTTTAAGAGCATCTTTTTTAATTTCATTTTTAATTAACAAATTTATCAAATTGACTAAAACCAAAGTAATGGTTGCATAAAAAATTGAATATGAGGCAGTAAATCTTAAATAAACCAAAGTATAAATTAAAACAAAAATTGGTATTAAAAAATGTATCCCAGATAAAAAAGTTTTTTTTAAATGAGGAACATCTGCATCATCCATTCCTTTGAGATTTAATTTTAAAGCTTCTAAATGTGAAATATAAAATAATGCTATGTAAGAAATAATTGCTGGTAAGAAAGCATGTTTAACTATTTCAAAGTAAGTTACACCAATAAAACTTGCCATTACGAATGCAGCCGCGCCCATGACAGGTGGCATGATCTGACCATTGACTGATGAGGAAACCTCGATAGCACCAGCTTTTTCTTTTGAAAAACCAGTTTTTTTCATAATTGGAATTGTAAATGTTCCAGTAGTAACTGTGTTTGCAATTGAAGATCCTGAAATTAATCCAGTCATGCCTGAACCTAATATTGCTGCCTTTGCTGGTCCCCCTCTCATTTTTCCAACCATTGCAAAAGCAAGATCTAAAAAATATTTTCCACCACCAGCAGTTTCAAGCAAAGCACCGAATAAAACAAATAAGAAAATAAAATCTACTGATACCCCAATCGGAATTCCAAAAATTGCTTCTTGATCAAGCCACTGGAAGCCTACAAGTCTATTTAAAGATAAACCACCATGCGATATTATTTCAGGCGCATACCTTCCAAAGTATGAAAACAATAAAAAACAACTAGCTATAATTACCAAAGGTAAACCGATCGCTCTTCTGGTAGCCTCTAAAAGAATCAAAATTCCACATCCTCCTAAAATTAATTCTAAGGGAAAATTTAATGTTTCTGATATTCTAAGATTTAAAAGAACACCCCCTCTTTCAACCAACTGATCATAAAAAAAATAAATATAAAGGCACGATATCGCTCCCATAAAACTGATCAAAACATCAAAAAACGAAATTTTCTTACCCTTTGATATTGGGTAAATTAAAAAGGCTAAAGTTAAAGCAAAACCTAAATGAATTGCCCTTGCTGGCAATCCCTTAAACATTCCAAAATTTAACATAAATGGAAATGGTGAAGCATACCAAAGTTGAAATAATGACCAAATAATTGCTATTGCTGAAACAATTTTCAAATGAAAACCAGTAATATTTCTAGTTGGTGATAAGTCTTCGCTTATTTTATTTTTAATTTTACTGCTGATTGAGTCGCTCATTAAAATTATTCATACCATAAAAAAAAGGCCCGGTAAAAATTACCAGGCCTTTTTAATTAATAAAAATTGGATTACATTAACCCAGCTTCTTTATAGTATTTTATTGCACCTGGATGTAATGGAGCAGATAAACCATCTTTAATCATGTTTTTCTTTTCCAAGAAACCAAATGCTGGATGTTGTTTTTTGAAATCATCAAAATTTTCCATTACAGCTTTTGTAACTAAATAAACAAGCTCTTCAGAAACATCTGCAGAAGTAACAACAGTAGCTTTTACACCAAATGTTGTAGCATCTTTTTTCTGTTTAGTATAAGTGCCTTTAGGAATCACAGCCTTAGCATAATAATCTGCACCATCAATTAAACCTTGAACCTCTGGCCCAGTTAAATTGATTGGTGATGCTTTTGCTGCACAAGTTGCCGCTTGTTCCATAGCACCATTTGGAAATCCAACAGAATAACCAAATGCATCTATTTTTCCGTCACATAGAGCCTTAACTTGTTCAGAAGATGTAAGTTCAGTTGTTGATTTAAAGAAACTATTGTCAACACCCATAGCTTTCATTAATTCTTCCATAGTTCCTCTTTGACCTGAACCAGGATTACCAATGTTAACAACTTTACCCTCTAAATCTGCAAAATCTTTAATTTTTGCTTTTTTTCTAGCCCAAATTTGAAAAGGCTCATTATGAACTGAGAAAACTGCTCTCAAATTACTAAATTGTTTTCCTTCCCATTTACTAGATCCATTAACAGCATGATACTGCCAGTCTGATTGCGCTACACCAAATTGGAATTCTCCAGCTGCTATCTGACCAATATTGTAGTTAGATCCACCAGTGGATGGAGCTGTACATCTGTAAGCTTTAGCTGTACCTTTTTTTCTACCATGTTCAGCACTAATTGCTGATTTATGAAGCATTTTACATATAGCGTTTCCTGTTTGGAAATATACTCCTGTAGGTCCGCCTGTTCCTATCGTAAAGAACTCTGCTGATTTAGCAACAGTTGTCAAAGACAATGATGCGAATAAAATCAGTAAAGCACTTGATAGAGATGTGATTATTTTTTTCATTGTTTACCCCTCTATATTTATATGTCGTTATTTTTATAAGTTTATTCTAACAAAAAATAATCATAGGTGTACAGAGAGATTTTATAAGTTTTCTGACCAATTCTTTAGTTTATTAACACCTTCTACTACTTTTGGCGCAAATTTATTAATTAAATTTTCATCAATTTTTTTTGTTTCATCAATATTGTTCATAAACTCTTGTCCATCAAAATCTGTAAAACTTAACCTTGCTAACATTTTATCTGGATTAAACCCAAAATCAGAACCTGGTAATAAAGCAACTCCAGTATTATTTAATATATCCTTACACATATCTGATGAAGTTTTAAATTTGTTATTTAAAAATTCTGGCATTAAATAAAATCCTCCATGAGGTTCATTAATCAATACCTTGTTTGATTTTAAGTTTGAAAAAACATATTTACCAACTGCACTTAAAATATTTACTGATTTTGTAATATAATTTGAATGATCATTTTCGTAAGCTTTGATTGCTGCATACTGAATAGGTGCGCTCACAGCAGAAAAAGTTTCACTAGCTAATACATTGATCATATTTTTTATATTATTCAATTCATCTGGAATTATAAAATAACCAAGTCTCCATCCCCCTGCACCACACCATTTACTAAGTCCAGTACTAATAATAGTTTTTTCAGGACAATAACTTGAGATAGATTTAAAATTTTTCGAAAATGTTAATTCTGAATATATTTCATCTGATAAAATTATAAGATTATACTTTTTGGCAATTTCTGAAATTTCTTCTAGTTTGTTACAAACCTGTCCAGAAGGATTGTTCGGTGAATTTAAAAATAATAAATAATTTTTATCTTTATCTTTTGATATGATTTTTTCAATTTGTGCTCCAGTAGGAAACCAGTTGTTTTCTCTTTCTGTTTGGAGAATTTGAATTTTATTTCTCCCTAAAATAGCTTGCGGTGCATATGAAACCCAACTGGGTGCTGGCAATATAATTTCACCATCAAAAATTACATGCAATAAAAACATTAATTCTTTAGATCCTGGTCCAATAATTACATTGTTTGCTTTGTAGTTATAATTTTTCTTTTTAGATGAATATTTCGCTACAGCTTCCCTTAATTCCTCAAGGCCCTGCATGGGTAGATATTTGTTTTGATAGGCATTACTTTTTAATTCTTCAACAATATCCTCAGGTACTTTAAATGGTGATTGCCCAAAACCAAATTTAAAGATTTTTTTTCCTTGTTGTTCTAATTGTTTTGAAGTTTCGTTAATTGCAAGAGTAGATGAAGGCTTTAGGTCTTTGACAAGATTTTTTAACATTTAATTGCTCAATTCTTTTAAATTTTTAAATTGTTCAAGAGCTTCGGGATTTGCTAAAGCTTCAATGTTTTTAATTTGATTTCCTTCTATCTTACTTTTAACTGCAAGTTCAACTATTTTGCCACTTTTTGTTCGAGGTATATCTTTTACAACAATAATTTTACTTGGAACATGTCTAGGAGATGCATTGTTTCTTATTTGTAATTTAATTTTGTTAATTAATTCTGCTGTTAATGAATAATTTTTGCTCATTACAATAAATAAAACTATTCTAACATCATTATCCCATGATTGTCCTACAACAATAGACTCTTTTACTTCTTTAAACTTTTCAACTTCTGAATATATCTCTGCTGTTCCAAGTCTTACACCTCCTGGATTTAAGGTGGTATCTGATCTTCCATGAATTATATATCCACCACTATTTTTTATCTCTGCGTAATCTCCATGGTGCCATATATTTTTAAATCTATTAAAATAAGCACTCTTAAATTTAATATCATTTTTATCATTCCAAAACTTTAAAGGCATTGATGGAAAAGGATTTTTACAGACAAGTTCTCCTTTACTATTTTTTAAAGACTTCCCTTTATCACTTAGTACATCTACATCTAAAGCCAAACCATTATTTTGTATTTCTCCTATATTTACTGGCTGATATAAATTTCCTAATACGAAGCATGAGACAATGTCAGTACCACCAGAAATAGATGACAAGTGCACATTTTTTTTAATATGCTTATAAACATATTTAAAACTTTCTTCTGAAAGAGGTGAGCCAGTAGAACAAATTGTTCTTAGTTTATTTAGTTTAAATTTATATTTTAATTTTGGTTTAAATTTTCTTAAAGCATCTACATACTTCGCACTTATTCCAAATAAAGTTATTTTTTCTCTTTGTGCTATTTTCAAAAGCAAATCAGATGATTTAAACATTGGAGATCCATCAAAAAGAACAATAGATGCCTTAGAGGCCAATGAACTAACTAACCAATTCCACATCATCCATCCACATGTGGTAAAATAAAAAACGTTATCATTTTCTTTAATATTACAATGTAATTGATGTTCCTTCATATGCTGGATTAAAACACCACCAGATCGATGACAAATGCATTTAGGTTTTCCAGTAGTTCCACTTGAATATAATATTGCTAACTCTGATTCAAAATCAAATCTTTTGAAATCAATTTTTTCGGCATTAATTTGCATTAATTTATTCCATTTAAATAAATTTATTTTTTTAAATTTATATTTATTTTTAATAAACTTTTTTCCAGGGTAGTTACTAATTATAACACTTTTAATTGATGGGATTAATTTTAAAATATCGGGAAGTCTTTTTAAAACATCTATTTTTTTTCCATTATAAAAATACTGATCAGTAATGAATAAAACTTTTGGATTAATTTGAGAAAATCTTTCTATAACGCCTTTGGAACCAAAATCAGGACTACAAGAAGACCAAATACCTCCCAAACAAGTTGTAGCAATGAATGCTTCAACAGTTTCAATAGTATTTGGCATATAGGCAGCTACTCTGTCTCCTTTTTTAATATTTATTTTTTTTAGAAATTTTGAAACTTTATTAGTATTTAAATTTAATTGTCTCCACGATCTTTCTTCTCTAAATCCATTTTCACTAATAAAGGTTACTGCTTTTTCTTTGTTGTTTTTTGATAATAAATTTTCACCAAAATTTAATTTACTACCTGGTAAAAATATATTTTTATAAAAAGTTTTTGATTTTCTAAATTTTTTTTTACTTTTAGTTCCTTTAATTTTGCTAAAATCCCAAAATCTACTCCAAAACTCAGGTGAATTTTTAATACTCCAATTTAATAAGTTTTTATAATTTCTGTTAAATTTTATTTTTAGTTTTTTTGAAATGTAATTTTCAAAAGCAAATAAATTTGAACTTCTTTTTACAATTAGAGAAGGTTGCCAAAGTTTTTTACTCATAATATTAAATTAAATTACTGTTATAGAAATAATCTTATTTATGATAATCTCACTAATATTTAAAAGAAAATGAGAACTTTTTACCCTCCGATTCGGTCATGTTTTAGTCTATTTTTGTTCTTTAGCAGTAACAATATCTGGTAGGTAAAAAAAAAGAAGCACAAAAGATAGGAATGACTAAAAATAAAATTACAGCTGTTCTCGGTCCTACTAATACAGGCAAAACCCATCTTGCTATTGAAACCATGCTTTCTTTTGACAGTGGAATGATTGGATTTCCACTTAGATTATTAGCAAGAGAAGTTTATGACAAAGTAATCAAGAAAATAAGTTTAGATAAAGTTGCACTTATAACTGGAGAAGAAAAAATAATCCCATCTAACGCTAAATATTTTTTATGTACAGTGGAGTCTATGCCAATTGACAAACATCTAGAGTTTGTTGGTGTAGACGAGATTCAAATGTGCTCTGATCATGAAAGAGGTCATATTTTTACTGATAGACTTTTAAATATGAGGGGAGAAAAACTGACAATGCTAATGGGTTCAAGCACCATTAAAAATATTATTTCAAAATTAGATGGAGATATTGAATTTATAAATAGAGAAAGATTATCTAAACTTACCTACGCTGGTCATAAAAAAATATCAAGAATTGACAGAAAAACAGCAATCATCGCATTTTCTGCAGAGGAGGTTTATGCCATTGCTGAGTTAATAAGAAGACAAAAGGGTGGTGCCGCTATTGTAATGGGATCACTAAGTCCAAAAACAAGAAATGCTCAAGTTGAATTATATCAATCTGGGGATGTCGATTTTTTAGTTGCAACAGATGCAATTGGAATGGGAATAAATATGGATTTAGATTTTATTTATTTTTCAAATATTAGGAAATTTGATGGAAAAAAATTAAGAAGATTAAATCTATCTGAAATAGGTCAAATAGCAGGTAGAGCTGGTCGATACCTTAATGATGGAGGCTTCGGCATTACTGGAGATTGTAAAGAAATATCTCCAGAAGAAGTAGAATTATTAGAAAATCATAAATTTGAAGAAATTAGAACTTTGTTTTGGAGAAACTCAAATCTTAATTTCAATAACCCAATTAGTTTAATTAAAAGTTTAGAAGAAAAACCTCGGGTGGAATGGCTAAGAAAAATTCATGAGTGTGAGGATGAAAAAGCTCTTAAATATTTTTTAAAAGATCAAAAAATTTTGAATAGAGGATTTGATAAAAAAACTTTAATGCTTTTATGGGAATGTTGTCAAATACCTGATTTTGTTAAAAAAACCTACGGAAATCATTTTGAAGTTATTGGAAATGTATTTAAATTTTTAACTAGTAAAAAAGGACTAATTTCTGAAGATTATATGAGATTACAGCTAATGAAACTTGATAAATTAGATGGAAATGTTGATTCTTTATCAAATAGAATTGCAAATGTCAGAACTTGGTCATATGTTTCAAATAAAAATAATTGGGTAGAAAATCAAAGTTATTGGATAGAAAAAACTAAACACTTAGAGGATAGACTTTCAGACAGATTACATGAAGAACTTACTAAAACTTTTATCGACAAAAGAGCAAGTGTACTCGCTAGAGGTTTAAAACAAGATATGGAATTTAAAACTGAAATTTTACAAAACAATGATGTTAAAATTGACGATCAATTTATTGGAAAGATTAAAGGGCTTAAATTAGAACTAGATCTAAAAAAAGGTGCTTTAGAAACTGATATTAAGTCTTTAAAAAAAGCTGCCAGACAAACTATCGGTCCAGAATTAGAAAAACGTGTTCAATCAATAATTGATACAGGATTAATAAATTTGAATGAAGACTTTAAAATTTACTGGAATGATTTCCCAATTGCTAAATTAACAACAGGTACTGACTATTTAAATCCTAATTTTGATTTAATCGTTGATGATATTATTGAACAAAATACTAAACAAAAATTAAACGATTACATTAATAAGTGGATACATACAAAAATAAATAATGTTCTTAAAAGTTTAATTGATCTAAAATATATAAAAGAAAATAATTCATCTATTAAAGCATTGGCATATCAACTCTATGAAAATAATGGGGTATTAAAACGAGACCAAGTTTCTGAATATTTGAAAAACCTAGAACAAAATGAAAGAAAAATACTTAGAGATCTAGGAGTAAAATTTGGAAGATATCATGTGTTTCTTCATCAGTTAATTAAGCCAGAAGCTGTATCTTTGCGAACATTATTATGGAAAAATTTTTATCAAAAATATCATAAATTAAAACCGCCAACCTTCGGTTTGAATTTTTTAGAAGATAAAGAAATAAAAAATAAAGATTTTATGCTTTTGTGTGGATTTGAAAGATTTGATAATTTTTTTGTAAGAATTGATATTTTGGAAAGATTATTTGTATTAATAATAAATTCTAGTTCAAAAGAAAATTCTGAATTAAAATTAGTTCCAGAAATGTTAAATCTTTTAGGATGCAGTAAAGATAACTTCAAAAAATTACTTCAAAAAATGAATTATAAAATATATGAAAAAGAAAATGAAACATTTTTTAAATATAATCCTAATAAGAAATTTAAAAAAATTACTACAAAGAAGATCTCAAATGAAAATCCATTTAAAGTATTAAAGAATTTAAATTTAAATTAAAATGTTTTTTAAAAAAAATGAAACAAAAAATAATAATTTTCTTACCAAAGTTTGTGCTTTATTAATACATGCTGCTAAAATAGATGAGAATTATACTGATAAAGAGCAAGAAATTATTAAAAAAACACTTAAAGAGCTTGGTGTAGAATATGAAAATATTTCTAAAACAATTGAAGATGCAAAAATAATCGAGGAAAACTCAAATCAAATTTTAGATTTTACTAGAGAGGTAAAAAACTTACCTGAACAAGACAAAATTAAAATCGTAGAGGCTTTATGGTCTATCATTTACTCAAACAATAATGCTGATATATACGAAACTAATTTAATGAGACGACTTGCGGGATTACTTTATATTGACAATAAAACAATGGGCGATATTAAAGAAAAAATTAAACAAAATTCAAAATGACATATATCGTTAATGACAATTGTATTAAGTGCAAACTAACAGACTGTGTTGATGTGTGCCCAGTTGATTGCTTCTACGAAGGTAAAAATATGCTTGTAATTAAACCCGATGAGTGTATAGATTGTGGCGTTTGCGAGCCAGAATGTCCTGTCGATGCCATAAAAGCAGACACCGAACCTGGAAGTGAAAAATGGTTAGAGATCAATAAAAAATATTCTGAAATCTGGCCTAACATAAGTGAAAAAAAAGATCCACCAGGGGATCACGAGAAATTTAAAAATGAGCAAAATAAGTACGAAAAATATTTTAAAGAAAATCTTTAAAAGCAAAACAGGCAAGAAAGTGAAAAAAAAAGTTTCTAAAAAGAAGGCTGTAAAATCTAAAAAAGTTAAAAAAAGTAAAAAAATAATTTCAAAAAAAATCAAGAAAGTTGTTAAAAAAGTTTCAACTAAAGCAACTAAAATTAAAAAAAAAACTGCTAAAGTTGCAGAATCAACAGCTGAGCCAAAAGTAGATAGTTTAAGAATTTCGAAAACAAATGAAGTTAAGCCTGAAATAAAAAAAGTTAAAAAACAAGAAACTGAAAAAAGAGAATACAAAATTAAAGATCATGTTGTTTATCCAAAGCATGGGGTAGGGCAAATTACTGAATTTAAAAAAATTAGCATTGGTGGAATTGACGTTGAAACATATGTTATTAAATTTGAAAAAGATAAAGCTAATGGAATGGTCCCTGTGAACAAGCAGTCTCACTTAAGACCGTTAGCAACTATTAATCAAGTTAACAAGTGTATTTCAATTTTAAAAAGTAAACCAAAAATTAAAAGATCAATGTGGAGTCGAAGAGCGCAAGAATATGAAGCAAAAATATCTTCTGGAAAAATATATGAATTAGCTGAGGTTGTCAGAGATTTAAACAAGGGTGATGACCTTATGGTTGATCAGTCTTATAGTGAAAGACAGTTGTTTGAAAAAGCTTATGAAAGAATTTTGTCTGAATTTCAGATTGTTTTGAATGTTTCTTTAGAGGATACTCAGAAAAAATTAGATAAGGCTCTAAAAAGAAATTTGGGTGGAAAGCCCCAACCAATGGAAACTGCAAAAACTCCAACTAGTGAACTACCTGAAGACGAACCAATTTCCGATAACGACGAACCAATTGAAGAGTAAAAAAAACGCCTCTCACACAAACTGTAATGAGAAGCGTTTTTTATAAAGAATACTAAGTTACTATTTTCTTCTTCTTTTTTTTGCTTTTTTCTTAGCTTTTTTCTTAGCTTTTTTCTTAGTTTTCTTTGCCGCTTTTTTTCTTTTCTTAGGCATCTTTAGCTCCCTTTTTTAGTTAAACGAATCAAATTGATTCGCTGTTAGTATATTTTTATTTTTTTCTATAAGTTATGTCAATTCTTTAATTAAAAGTTAAATTTTATAAAATTTTTTTTTAATTTTTATTTTTTATAAAACTTTTTTTTATTAATTTAGTTAATGTTTATGCGGTTAATAAACAATTTTAATTAAATGATTTAATAAAGATTTTCTAGCTGATTTTTATATTTTTCTGTAACTTTTTTTCTTTTTACTTTCATTGTTGGTGTCATTAAACCATTTTCAATAGAAAAATTTTCATCTATTAATTGAATTCTTTTTATCTTTTCCAATAAAGTTAATTTTTTATTTATTTTTTCAATTACTTTATTTATTTTTTCTTTTTCATTTAAAAAATCCTTATTAGGTACTATTAAAGCAACTAAATAGTTTTTTTTATCACCATAAACCATACATTGATCAATCTCTGGCTCATTTGTAATCATATTTTCAATTTTAGCAGGTGAAATGTTATCTCCGCCAGCACTTACTATGATATCTTTTTTTCTATCAGTAATTTTTAAATACCCATCATCTGGATCTATCTCTCCTATATCACCCGTATGCAGCCATCCATCTATTATTACTTTTTCAGTTTCTTCTTTTTTATTCCAATACCCTAACATTACATTTTCGCCTCTAACTAAAATTTCTCCATCTTTAGCAATTTTAACTTTATTGCCTTTGAATGGAGGTCCTACAGTTTCTACCTTTATTTTATGTATAGGATTGCAACTTACTACTGGTGATGTTTCTGTTAAACCATAACCCTGAAGTGTTGGTAGTCCTATAGCGTTTAAAAATTCACCTATTTCTTTGTCTAAAGCACCACCACCTGAAACAAAAGCTTTTAAATTTCCACCAAACTGTTTTTTTATTTTCTTTCTAACTAAATTCTCAACTATAAAATTGA
Organism: uncultured Pelagibacteraceae bacterium; assembly: GCA_902554745.1. GTDB lineage: Bacteria > Pseudomonadota > Alphaproteobacteria > Pelagibacterales > Pelagibacteraceae > Pelagibacter. The sequence goes on along the minus strand of CACDQA010000003.1, from coordinate 45,819 downwards.
GCAATTTTTCATAAAAAGTCATTTTTTGATTTAATAGTTTTTTTCTTCCCAGACGAAGAGTTGCTTCAATTAATTTTGCTTTAAAACCTGTTTGTTTTTTTAAATTCATGTTTATTTTGTTGTAAAGGTTTTGGTAAAACCTAGGGACAGCTGCCATAATTGTAGGCTTTGCTTCAGATATATTTTCTAGAAGTTTTTCAATTTTTTCAGCATAGAATACTCTAGCTCCTACTGCTATCTGTACAAATTGAAGACAATGCTCATAAGAATGAGAAAGCGGAAGCCAAGTTAAAAATACTGGTCTTGAATTAAATAATGGTTTTGTAATTTCACACGATCCAACAACATTATTTAAAATTCCACCGTGACTTAAAATTACACCCTTGGGATTTCCTCCAGTTCCTGAAGTATAAATTATACATGCTGGAGACTTTCTATTTAATTTATTATTTTCGATTTTATCTTCCTCTAATAAATTATTTTTAATTATTGTATTAAAATCTAAATATTTTTCTTTGTTAATAAAATTTAAATTATTTATTACTTTATCTATTTCATCCAAAGTAATAACTTTTTTAATAAAGTCTTTTTCATTAATTGTATTATTTAATTTTTGTAGCATTTCATTATTTGAAACAATAACTAAGCTAGGTTCACAATCCTCTATCAAATACTTATAATCATCTTCTATATAAGTTGTATATGCTGGAACTGTAATTCCACCAGCTAACATTATAGCTAAATCAGAAACAAACCACTCAGGTCTATTTTCCGAAACCAAAAGACATCTGTCGCCTTCTTCTATATTTTCTTTAATAACTTTTGATAACTTTAAAATATTCTTTTCGGTTTGTTCCCATGTGTATTTTTTTTTATTACTTGGGTTTAGCCATTCTAAAAAAATATCTTTTTTATTTTGTTTATTTGCTTGATTAGCAAATAATTCGATTAAGTTATTTAAATTATCTAAATTCATAGTTACTTGGTGGGCGAAGAGAGAATCGAACTCTCACTTCTTGCGAAACACGATTTTGAGTCGTGCGCGTCTACCAGTTCCGCCATTCGCCCCAGTTATTCAATTAAATTATATTTAAATAGTATAAGAACTAAATTTATATTAAAACCAAAAAATGTTTCAAACACTTTACAAAAAATGTTTAGAATTAGCTGCACATAAAAGTTCTAATTTTTATTTAGGGCTTGTTTCTTTTATAGAAAGTTCTTTTTTTCCTATACCTCCAGATGCAATGATAATTCCAATGGTTATTGCTAAAAAAAAGGAATATTTGAAAATATTTTTAATAGCATCAATATTTTCAGTTCTTGGAGGAATTTTTGGATATTTGATAGGTTACTTATTTTTTGATTTAGCAATGTATGTAATTGAATTTTATGGTTATCAAGAAAAAGTTGAAAATTTGAAATTGAGTATGTCGAAAGGTAGTGGATTCCTTGCATGGTTGAGTATTCTTTTTTTAGCGGGCTTTACACCATTGCCCTATAAAGCCTTTACGATTTCAAGTGGTTTAATTGCTTTTAATCTTCCTATTTTTATAATTGTTAGCTTGATTTCAAGAAGCCTAAGATTTTTTATAGTTGCTTATTTATCTTATAAATTTGGGCAATTATTTACAGAGTTCATGGAAAAACATGGATCAAAATGGTTCACAATAATTGGAATTATTATAGTTATAATATTTATTATTATTTATTTATTTTTAAAATTTAATGGTTGAGATTAACAAAACAATTATATTTAAGTTAATTTTTTTAATTAGCATTATTGCTTTAACTTCAGCATTTTTTATTGAATATATTCTAGGTCATCAACCTTGTAACTTGTGTATACTGGAAAGAATTCCATACCTATTAGCATTAATAATTATTTTGCTAAATTATAAATTTATAAATTTTGAAAAATATTTTATTCTGTCTCTTATTTTAATTTTTTTAGCTGCTACTATTTTATCTCTATATCATTTAGGTATTGAGCAAGGTTTTATTGAAGAATCATTAGTTTGTGATTTAAAAAATGGCTCCAATTTACTCTCAAAAGAGGACATATTGAGACAATTACAAGAAAAAAATGTAAGTTGCAAAGATGTTACATTTAAAATTTTTGGATTATCACTTACAAGCTACAATATTATAATATCAATATTAATAGTTTATTTTACAGCAAAAACTTATTTTAGTTATGACAATAATAAATAAAAAGAAAATAGAAGAATTCATTAGAGTTGATCATGCTGGAGAACGTGGTGCTGTTAAAATTTATGAAGGACAGTTGCTTGCTCTAAACACATTAGTTAAAGATGAAGCTTTAAAAAAAATAATTGAAGAAATGAAAGTTCATGAAAAAGAACATTCTGAATTTTTTGAAAGAGAAATTAAAAAAAGAAATATAAAACCGACAAAATTTTTACCCTTATGGGATTTATTAGGTGTAGGATTAGGTTTTGGTTCAACTTTACTTGGAAAGAAAGCAGCTATGCTTTGCACTGCTTCCGTTGAAGAAGTGATAGATGAGCATTATTTAAACCAAATAAAACAACTTGATAATAGTGAAACAAAACTTAAAAAAAAAATAATTAAATTTAGAGAAGATGAATTAAGTCATAAAAATATTGCCTATGAAAAAGGTGCTACTAAAGAAGGTCCATATTCTATATTAGATAAAATTATTAAAACTGGGTCAAAAATTGCAATAAATATTTCTGAGAAAATTTAAGACTCTAACTCTACATCCCAATATAAGTAATCCATCCAGCTTTTATGTAAGAAATTTGGTGGAAAATTTTTACCATTTTTGTGTAGATCCTCTGTTGATGGTCGATAAGGATACTGATGCAACTTCATACCTGAATGTTTTAATAGTTTTCCACCCTTTTTCACATTGCATGCAGAACAAGCTGTTACGACATTATCCCAATTAGTTTCGCCACCTTTTGATCTAGGTAATAAATGATCAAAAGTTAACTCTTCATTGCTTCCACAATATTGACAGGAAAATTTATCTCTTAAAAATACATTAAATCTAGTAAAACTTGGCTTACTTTGTGGAACAATATAATCCTTTAATGCGATGACACTTGGTAATTTCATATTAAATGATGGACTTCTTATAGTTCTATCGTAATTACTTACAATAATAACTCTATCAAGAAAAACTGATTTAACAGTATCCTGCCATGACCATAAAGACAAAGGGTAATAACTCAAAGGTCTATAGTCTGCATTCAGTACTAGCGCAGGGCACTTTTCTAATGAAACATTTTGTTCAATAAAATTATCCATTAACTAATTTTAACTTAGTTAAACAATTTTATCAATAATAAGAGATGTTAAATTTTTTTTAAAATAAAATTTAAAGCTGTACTTGATGCCTCAATAGGAATATGATGATCACAATTTTTTATTAGTAATGTATCAACTTTAACATTGTTTCTAATTAAAAAATCTTTTGCTTCTAGTAAATGTGTTGATGAGACAATTTGATCAGCATCACCATGTATAAGTAATGTTTCAGTATTATTTTTGATTCTGTTTTTTAAATCCTTTTGATTTATTATCTTTCCAGAAAAACCAACAATACATAAAAATTTTTCTTCAGCTGTAAGACCAACATTTAAAGACATCATACATCCCTGGCTGAATCCTGATAAACAGATTTGATTGTTTGATAATTTGAACTCTTGTTTTATTTCATTAATAAATTTTTTTAAAACTTCTTCAGCCTTAATTGATTGCTCTAATATGTAATCAGAATCATCTTTTGTTAAATCAAACCACTGATAACCAGAAGGATTTATAGAGCATGGCTCATGACCATTAGGACAGATAAAGACTGTATTGGGCATATATCTTTTCCAGTTTAAAGACAACATGCTAATATCCTTTCCATCACCTCCATAACCATGAAGCAAAATAATTGCATTTTTAATTTCAACAGCATTTTCTGGTTTAATAATTATGGAATCTAGGCAAAATGTCATAGTAGATAAATTATGTTTTTTATGTCAAAACACAATCTAAAATAAAAAAATGATTTCAGGAATATTAGTAAAAGTTTTATCAATAGCTCTTTTGATAGCCGTAGGGATAGTTTTAATCTTAGGTATAGGGACTCTTTTTAAGGGAGGAGAGACAAGTAAAAAATATTCAAATAAATTAATGCAGTTAAGAGTTATTTTACAATTTATTGCTATTATTGCTTTAGTTGGCTTTGCTTATTTTTTTAAAAATTAATTATATTTTTTTATCCAATTAATAAAATTTTTATCTTCAAAATCAATCGAACCTATTACTCTAGCAAATTCTTGGCCTTCTTTATTAATTAGAATTGTTGTAGGGACACCTCTTAAAGAAAACATTTTTGCTAATGTAGTAGGTGGATCAAAATAAGGTTCAAAATTTTTAATGTTGAGATCTATAAAAAATTTATTAACTTTACCTAAAGTTTCTTTGCCAATATTAATTGCGAAAATTTTTATTTTATCCAATTCTGGGTTGACTTGGAGTTTATCTAAAGATGGCATTTCTTCTTTACAAGGTTCACACCAAGTCGCCCAAAAATTTAATATCAATAAATTCCCAGTATATTCATTGATATTAATTTTTTGATCATTTTTGTCTAAAAAAATAACATTATCATGTGTTTTTGGTATTTTATGGATTACAATATTTTTAATACCAGGTAGTTCTTCAGCTACAACATTTGTTATCAAAAAAATAAATATTATTAAAAATCTCATGTTAAATAGGTATAATTAAATATCATGGCAAAAAATAAAAACAACCAAGCAATCTGGAACACACGGATAAAAAAAAATGCATCAAGTTTGTTTCAAAAAGTCGGTAATTCAATAGATATTGATAAAAGACTTTATAAAGAAGATATTCAAGGATCAATTGCTCATGTTGAGATGCTTTTTAAACAAAAAATAATTTCATTTAAAATAAAAAATAAAATTATTTATGGACTAACAAAAATTGATAAGGAAATCGCAAAAAATAAATTTGAGTTTAATAAAAAATATGAAGATATTCATATGAATATCGAAAAAAGACTTTTTCAAATAATAGGTGAAGAAGCTGGCTATGTTCACACTGCAAGATCAAGAAATGATCAAGTAATTACTGATTTTAAAATTTGGATGAAAAATTCGACCAACGAAATAAATAGCAATATTAATAAAGTTATTAAGAGCACAATCAAGTTGGCTGAAAAAAATGTTGAGACTATCATGCCTGGTTTTACACATCTTAAAAATGCCCAAGCTATCTCTTTTGCACATTATTTAATGTCTTATGTAGAAATGTTTAATAGAGACAAAAAGAGATTTTCTAATAATTTAAACAGTTTAAATGAAAATCCACTAGGTGTTGCAGCTTTAGCAGGAACATCATTTAATATAGATAGAAATTATACAACTAAAAAACTTGGTTTTAAAATACCTACAAATAATTCTATTGATACAGTTTCGGATAGAGATTTTGTTTTAGATTTTTTATATGCTTCATCTGTGTGTGCTATGCATATTTCTAGAATTGCTGAAGAGTTGATTGTTTGGAATTCTGATGCTTTTAACTTGATAAATTTATCTGATAAAGTTGTTACTGGATCATCGATAATGCCACAAAAGAAAAATCCTGATCTTTTAGAATACTTGCGTGGAAAATCAGGAAGCGCTTATGGAAATTTATTTTCGATGCTTACAATTTTAAAAGGCTTACCACTCTCTTATTTTAAAGATCTGCAAGACGATAAGGAGATTGTTTTTAAATCTAAAGACAATCTAAATAATTGTTTAAAAATTTTCGATGAAATACTTAAGAATTGTTATCCCAATAAGAGTAAAATGTTAGAACTTGCTAATTCTGGATATATTACAGCGACTGATTTAGCTGATTATCTTGTGAAAAATCACTCAATGTCTTTTAGAAAAGCATATCAAAAAACTGCGGCTGTAGTTAATTTGGCTGAAAAAAGAAAAAAGAAATTAAATGAATTAACTTTAAACGAATTAAGAAAAATTGAACCTAAACTCAAGGAAGATGTTTTGAAAGTATTTGATTTAAAAAATTCTATTAATTCAAAAAAATCTTTTGGTGGAACTTCTTTCGATAATGTTAAAAAAATGATAATGAAGTATAAAAAGAACCTACATGATTAAAAAAATTTTATTAATTTTGTTTATCTCTATTGCATTAATATCTTGTGGAAAGAAAAGTTGTCCAAAAAATAGTGAGGCAGATAAGTGTAGTGAGTTATTTAAGCAATCTTGATGAAGTATTATAATAAAAAATTAACAATTGAAAAAATTTCTTTAGACAAAATAGCAAAGAAATATGGAACACCTTTTTATTGTTATTCATATTACAAATTAAACGAAAATATAAAAAATTTTAAAAAAAACTTTAAATCTTTTTCACCACTTATCTGCTTTGCAGTTAAATCCAACACAAATGTTAATATAATTAGAGAAATTAAAAAATTTGGATTAGGTGCTGATGTTGTTTCAGTGGGAGAACTGATGATGGCACTAAAAGCAGGAATTAATCCGAGCAAAATAGTATTTTCCGGTGTTGGTAAAACAACAAGTGAAATCAGCTTTGCTATTGATAAAAAAATTTTGCTTATTAACGCTGAGTCTTTAAGTGAAATAAAAGAAATAAATCGAATAGCAAAATCAAAAAATAAAAGAATAAAAATTGGTGTAAGACTAAACCCCAACACAGATGCAAAAACATTAAGTCAAATATCCACTGGGAAAAAAGAAAATAAATTTGGTGTAAATAAAAATACATTCTATGAAATTATAAATTATTGCAAAAATTCAAAAAATATTGATTTAAAATGTCTAAGCGTTCATATAGGTAGTCAAATTTTAAACCATAGACCTTATGAAAAAATGCTTAAAGCGATCAGTCAAATTCTAAGTAAAACAAATCACAAATTTGAATTTATAGATTTAGGTGGAGGTATGGGCATTACTTACACTGATAAAAATAAAAAGCTTAATTATAAAAAATACAACACAGCTATTCTCAAATTTTTAAGAAAACATAAAGTTAAAATTATATTTGAGCCAGGTAGATCAATTATTGGCGATACTGGGACTTTAGTGTCAAAAATAATCTATATTAAAGATAGCGGAAGTAAAAAATTTATAATTTTAGATGCCGCAATGAATGATTTAATGAGACCTGCTTTGTATGGTGCATTTCATAAAACTTTACCTGTTACAAAATCTAACAAAGCATCTAAAAAACCATATGAATTTGTAGGTCCTATTTGTGAAAGTACAGATAAATTTGTTACATTAAAAAAATTTCAAGTGTTGAATGAAAAAGATTTAATAGCAATATGTGATGTGGGAGCTTATGGAATGTCACTTAGCTCAAATTATAATTTAAGACCTAAACCAATAGAATTATTAATAAAAGGATCAAAAATTAAAGTAATAAGAAAAAGACAAAAGCATAAAGATATAATTTAGCTTTTGACAAAAATGATAAGAAACTTTTTATTTTCAATATTGTTTTTCACTGGAATCATTTTTATTTCGATAATTTTTTTACCATCATTTTTTTTGCCTAAACAGATAGTTTTGATGGGTGGTAAATTAATGGGCCATTGGGCCAGTTTTTGTTTAAGGTTTGTTCTCTCAGTAAAAATTTCAATCAAAGGAAAAGAAAATATTATTAATAATGAAAAATTTTTTATAGCAGCATCTCATCAATCAATGTTTGAAACTTTTTATTTACAAACTATCTTTAACTCACCTGTATTTATTCTAAAAAAAGAATTATTGTTAATTCCAATATTTGGTTGGTACTTAAAAAAAATAGGATCAATTTCAATAAAAAGAAACAAAGTTACAAAAGATAACTTGGGTTTTTTCGATGATATTTCAAAAATGATAGCTACTTCTAATAGACCTTTAATTATTTTTCCTCAAGGAACTAGAGTTCTTCCAGATGAAAGACCACCTTTTAAAAAAGGTGCTTCGAGAATTTATGAACAGCTAAATGTTGCTTGTCAGCCAGTTGCAATTAACTCTGGATATGTGTGGCCTAAAAAAGGTAAAAAGAAATCTAATAATACAATTACAATCTCTATTCTAAAACCAATTCCTTCTGGGTTAACAAAGGAAAATTTTATTCAAATTCTTGAAAAAAATATTTATTCAGAGTTAGATTTAATTAATTAGCCCTTCATAGGCATAACAACAAAAATACTATCGAAATCACCTGGATCTTTTATCAGTGCTGGTGAACCAGTATCATTAAAGAAAATTTCAACTCTATCTCCATCTAATTGTGAAGCAACATCTATCAAATATCTAGAGTTAAAACTTATCTCTAAATCATGATCAAACTTAACACTTAAAGTTTCTTTACCATCACCACTATTGGTATTATTTACCGAAAGATCTAGAGTGTCTTTAGACAAAATGAATTTTACGCCATCTTTTTTATCTAATGAAACAGATGCTACTCTATCAACTGAATTTAAAAATAATTTTAAGTCTATTTCTAATTTTTTTTGATTATTTTTAGGTATAACTTGAATGTAATTGGGAAATTTCCCATCAATAAGTTTCGAAATTAAAATACTATTATTTAATTCAAATTTTATTTTTGATTTCACATTTGAAACTTTCACATCTCCATCATAGCTATCTAATAAAGAGCAAAGTTGAAAAATTGTTTTTTTAGGTAAAATAATTGGATCAAAATCAATTTTTTCCTCTAATCGAATTTTTGAAATAGACATTCTATGACTATCAGTTGCAACTGCTGTTAAATAATTTTTATCTTCAACTTCTGTTTGATGAAAATAAATTCCACTTAGGTAATGCCTTGTTTCGTCATTAGAGACTGAAAATTTACACTTATTTAATAATTTCAATAATTGTTTTGATTTAATTATAAATTCATTTTGATTAAAATTTTCGTCTGTCAGTGGAAACTCTGTTGCACTTATGCAATTCAAATTAAAAATAGATTTTTCAGACTCTACTTGTAATTTACTTATATCTGTTAGAGAAAGATTTATTTTTTTTCCTGAGTTAAACTTTCTTATAATATCATACATTATTGAGGAAGTTGTGGTTGTTTTGCCTTCCTCCAGAATCTCTACATTATTTAATTGATGTATAAATATTAAATCAAGATCAGTCGCAGTGATAGTAAGTTTTGAATTGCTTGCATCTAACAAAATATTAGAAAGTATTGGTAATGTACTTCTTTTTTCAATAACTCCTTGGCAATAATTTAATGCTTGCTGAAGATCCTGTTGATTAACGTTAAATTTCATTTTCTTTATTATTATATAAAATCTGGTTTTTTAATTTATTTATATTATCAACCATCTCAGGGTCTTTTTCTTTTATTTTTTCAATAGTTTTTACTGAATGAATTATTGTTGTATGGTCTCTGTTAGAAAATTCCCTTCCAATTTCAGGTAATGATTTAGAAGTTAAAATTTTAGTTAAATAAATTGCTGTTTGCCTAGGTCTAACCAAATATCTTGATCTTCTAGACGATAGCATTTCATTTTTGCTGATTTTGAAAAACTTGCAAACAATTGTCTGAATTAGATCTATTGTAACCTTATTTTCTGCTAAATTTAATAAATCCTTTAAAACTACTTTGGTTTCAGCAAGATTTGGAGCTTTATTATAGATTCTTGAAAATGAAACAACTCTGTTTATTGCTCCAACTAGTTCCCTTACACTTCCAGTTATTTCATTACTTATAAAATCTTGAATTTCTCTAGAAACTTGTAATTGTTCGGAATACAAAGCATTCAATTCTTCAGTTTTTTTTTCAACTATTTTTTTTCTTAGCTCAAGGTCTGGCTTTTGAATATCAACAACTAATCCACCTGAAAATCTTGATTTAATTCTTTCTTGAATCCTTGATAATTTGTTTGGTGCTCGATCAGCTGATACTATTATTTGAGATCCCTTATCAAGTAATGCATTAAATGTATGAAAGAACTCCTCCTGCATAGCCTCTTTTCCACTTATAAACTGGATATCATCGATTAATAAAATATCTGTATTTCTAAAATATTCTTTAAACTTAACCATTTCGTTTGATTTAATTGATTTTACAAACTGATACATGAAACGTTCAGCAGAAATGAACATTACTTTATTATTTTTTTTAAGCTCTAAACCTATTGAATTTAATAAGTGAGTTTTTCCCATACCAACACCACCATAAATATAAAGTGGATTATAATGAGATATATTTTCTGAAACTTTTAAAGAAGCTTCGTAAGCTAATTTGTTACTTGAACCTGTAATAAAATTATTAAATCTTTTATTTGGATCAATTCGATTATACTGAAGGTAAGAGTCTTTTATAAATGAAACATTTTCATTAGTATTATTCTCTTTAATATTATTTTCCTTTAAAGTGATATCTTGAGCTTTTTCAACTATTTTGAACTCAATTCTAATAATATCTTTTTTAAATACCTTAATTATCTGTAATATTTGGTCTAAATACCTTGATGTAATCCAATCTCTAATAAATCTTGTTGGAACCGATAATAATAAGTAATTATTGAATTCCTCAACAAAAGAAATCTTCTTTAACCAGCTCTCATAAACCTCTAAGCCTAGTTTATTTTTCATTTCATTCTGTACGTGCTTCCATTCAAAACTTTCAGAAGAAAAATTATTAATATTTTTTGTATTTGTTAATTTATTCATAACTTAAGGAGGAATCTCAGTTAGAACTATTTAAAAAAATTTGCAACAAGTTAATAAAGAAATTTAAAAAAAAATAAAATCTATGATTGTGATTTATATTTTAAAAAATTAATTCTAAGTTTAACTTAGTTTAAAATCATAAATTGAATCGAATATAGATTGAATCAATTAATTGATTGAATTAAAATTAAATCAAATATAGATTGAATGACGATAATCCAAATATTTACTAAATCTAAATATAGTAACTTAATACAAAACTTAAATATATAATGTGGATATCAGGAGTTGTTTGAAAATTTAAACTAACGTTTAGATTGCAGCAATTTTTTTTGTTATTCTAGAAACATTTCTAGAAGCATTTTGTTTTTTTATTATTCCTGTTTTTGCAATTTTCATCAACTCAGAGTTTAACTTTGGTAGAAATTTAAGAGCTTCATCTTTCTTTTTACCATCAATTAGAAGGTTCATTTTCTTAAGAGCGTTTCTAAACCTACTCTTTCTAGCTTTATTTACCGCTGTTTGTTTAGAAATTCTTCTAATTCTCTTAATTGCTGATTTTGTGTTTGCCATCTGCGCAGGGGTATAGCTTGAGAATTTAAAGTGGTCAACTAAATATTTAACTATTTTTGACAAGAAATACAAAAAAAAGTCGATCTATTTGATATTATTTTTTTTTTTATAATACCCTTGCACTGTGTACGCTTACAACCAGTACCGTCTTGCTGATAAACTTTAAACTCTTTTTGAAAGTTACCTTTGTTACCTGAAATATCTTTAAAATCTCTTATACTTGAACCTCCCTTATTAATTGCTTGTTGAAGTATTTTCTTAGAATTTACAATTATATTTAAACATTCATTTTTGTTAAGTCTTTTTGCCTTTTTAAATGGATTTATTTTACTAGCGAAAAGAATTTCACTTGCATAAATATTTCCTATTCCAGAAACAAATCTCTGATCAAGTAAGAAACTTTTTATATCCTTATTTTTTTTCTTAAAATAATTAACTACATAATTTAAGTTAAATTTGTCACTAAATGGTTCAGGTCCCATTGATTTAAATCTTTTCTGTAGATCTTGATAATTTTTAATTATTTCAAAAAAGCCAAAACGTCTTGGATCATTATAAATTACTTTCAAGCTATCAAATACAAACTCTGCATGATTGTGTTTTTTAGGTAAAAAAGGTGAATGATAAAAACTAGTATTCGTAAATTTTAGAGGCTTTTTCTTATCAAGAATATGAATTGTTCCTGACATTCCTAAATGAATTAAACAATAATCTTCATTTTGAAAATGGATAATCAAATATTTAGAAAATCTACTAACTTCAATTATTTTTTTATTTTTAAGAAAACTTTCAAAATCACTTGGTATTTTAAACCTTAAATTCCTGTTTCTGATTATTACTTTTTTTATGCTTTTTTTTTTGATCTTTTTATTAAGGGATTGTCTAACAATTTCTACTTCTGGTAATTCTGGCATTTGATACTATATTCAATATATATTTTTTTATGCAACAAAATCTTCAAAATAAAAAAGGCCTTGTAGAAAATGTGTTTAATCAGGTCTACAACAAATATGACTTGATGAATGACTTTATGTCTATGGGTGTACATAGATATTGGAAAAAAAGTTTAATCAATATGATGAGTCCGAGAGTTAATAGAAAATTAATAGATGTTGCGTGTGGGACAGGAGATATTGGAAAATTATTTTTAGATAGCACAAATAAAGAGGCTGAAATTACTTGTGTAGATCCTAATAAAGGAATGGTTAGTCAAGGTAAGCAAAAATTATCTAATTACAAAAATGTAAAATGGGTTATTTCTCCAGCAGAAAAATTACCAATAATAGACAATTCATTTGATTATTACACTATTAGCTTTGGGCTAAGAAATACAAAAAATTTGAATAAAGCACTTTCAGAAGCTTATAGAGTTTTAAAACCTGGTGGACGCTATCTATGTCTGGAATTTTCTAAGATTCAAAATTCAAATCTTGATTTTGTATATAAAAATTATTCAAAACTCATTCCTTTTATTGGTCAGTTTGTAGTTGGAGAAAAAGAACCTTACGAATATTTAATCAAAAGTATTGAACAATTTATTAATCAAGATGAATTAATAGAGTTGATGGAAAAAAATAATTTTCATAAATGTTCTTATAGAAATCTTTCTGGTGGTATTGTTTCAATTCATAGCGGTTGGAAAATTTAATGATTAAAAAGCTTATTACTTTATTTAAATTAGGAAGAAAAATTGCAAAATCAGATATTTTAAAAATTGCATCAAAATTTAAAAAACCTCCTTTAGCTGTAACAATATTATTCCAAATTTTATCTATTTCATTTGAAAAAAAGGAACAAAATAATTTAATTGAGGATGATGGTGAAAGACTATCTAGGTCATTAGAATCTATGGGTACAACTTTCATCAAACTTGGTCAATTTCTTGCTACTAGACCAGATATAATCGGAGAAGAATTATCTTTAAAGCTAGAAAAACTTCAAGATCGATTACCCCCTTTTTCAATTCATGAAGCAAAAGAAATTATTAAAGAAGATCTTGGAGTTGATGCATTTAATTCAATAATTGATTTAAGTGAACCAGTTGCTGCTGCATCAATTGCACAAGTTCATAAAGCAAAAATAAATGACAATGGCACTATTAAAGATGTTGCAATAAAAATTTTAAGACCAAATATAAAAAAAATATTCAATGAAGAAATAGATGCAATGATGTTATTTGCATTTATTATTGAGTCATTTGTAAAAAAAACAAAAAGATTAAAACTTGTTGAAGTCGTTTTTTTACTTAAAGAAATAACTAATCTTGAGATGGATTTAAGATTCGAAGCTGCTGCGGCTAACGAATATGCTGAAAACACTAAAAATGATGCTGGATTTAAAGTTCCTGAAATTTATTGGAATTTTACTAGTGAAAATGTAATGACTTTGGATTGGATAGATGGAATTTCAATAAGAGAAGCTGAGGAGCTAAAGAAAAGAAATTTAGATACTAATAAAATAGCTGAAGATATTATCCAACATTTTTTAAGACATGCTGTAAGAGATGGTTTTTTTCATGCAGATATGCATCAGGGAAATATTTTTGTTGATAATAGTGGCCAAATTGTACCAATAGATTTTGGGATTATGGGCAGGTTAGACAAACTTAGTAAAAGGTTTTTAGCAGAAATTTTATTTGGATTTATTCAAAGAGATTATCGTAAAGTAGCTGAAGTTCACTTAGTGGCTGGGTTAGTTCCAAAAGAAGTACCAATCGATGATCTAGCTCAAGCTTTGAGATCAATTGGTGAGCCTATATTTGGTCAAGAAGTAAAAGATATTTCAGGAGGTAAATTACTTAAACAATTGTTTGATGTAACAGAAAAGTTTAATATGCAAACTCAACCTCAATTATTAATGTTGCAAAAAACTATGGTTGTTGTTGAAGGTGTAGCAAGAAAGTTAAATCCAAACACAAATATTTGGACAACTTCAAAACCTGTACTAGAAAATTGGCTTAAAGAAACAAAAGATCCAATTAATAATTTAAATGAAACTTTAAAAAGTACATCTGAAGTGATTAAACGTTTACCAGAATTTCCAGAGATTATGGATAAAGCAAATCAAGCATTAACGTTTTTAGCTAGTGGTCAAATTCCACAAAATTCAAATTCTTACACCGCTCTGAATGATAAGAAATCAGAAATGATAGCATTTAGAAATCAATCTATTATTGGTTTATTACTTCTTGTAATTTTTGGTCTTATAGTATTTTAATTCTGCAGATGAAAAATTTGTTAAATAAAAAAATACTATTTATTATCTGTGGAGGAATATCTGCTTATAAAAGTCTTGAAACAATTAGGCTTTTTAAAAAGAATGGTGCAGATATAAAGACAATTCTTACAGCAAGTGCAAAAGAGTTTGTAACTCCACTTTCAATAACATCACTTTCTCAAGGTAAAGTTTATAGTGATTTATTTAGTGTAGAAAATGAGGCTGAAATGGATCATATTTCACTTTCAAGATGGGCAGATATAATTGTAATTGCACCTGCGACAGCAAATACAATTTCAAAACTGGCTCAAGGAACAAGTGATGATTTAGCATCCACTGTTGTTTTGGCTTCAGATAAAGACATTATTTTAGCACCAGCAATGAATGTAAGAATGTGGGAGCATCCAACTACTAAAACAAATATAAAAAAATTAAAAGAGTTTGGATATAAACTAATAGGTCCAGAGGTTGGTGATATGGCATGTGGTGAATATGGAGAAGGTAAAATGTCAGATCCATCAGTAATTGCTGAAAAAGTTGATAAATATTTCTTAACTCAAAAAAATAACAAAAAATTTAAAGCATTAGTTACAGCAGGTCCAACTAATGAGTACATAGATCCAGTTCGTTTTATTACAAATAAATCAAGTGGCAAACAAGGTTATGAATTAGCAAAATCATTATCCAAAAAAGGTTTTAATACAACATTAATATCAGGTCCAACTAATCTTGAAATAACTAAAGATATTAATCTTATAAAAGTTGAAACAGCAGATGAAATGTTAGTTGCCACTCAAGAAAATTTACCTGTTGATGTAGCAATTTTTTCTGCTGCAGTAGCTGATTTTAAAATTAATAAAAAGTATGAAAATAAAATTAAAAAACAAGAGAACTTAAACTTAAATTTAGAAAAGAATGTAGACATACTTCATTATGTGTCTAACCATAACTCCATGAGACCTGAACTTGTAATAGGATTTGCAGCAGAAACTAATCAGATCGATAAAAATGCAGAGGAAAAATTAAACAAGAAAAATTGTGACTGGATAATTTCTAATGATGTATCAAATAAAGATATAGGATTTAATTCTGATTATAATGAGGTAACAATTCATTATAAAAACAAAGATGTTAAAAAAGAAAAACTTTCATATAAAAAAAAATCTGGAATTTCTGATGAAATAGTTGATAGAATAATTGATCAATTAAATTAATGGCAAAAGTTCTTATCAAAAAGTTAGACCCTGAAGTTGAATTACCTGCTTACAAAACAGAAGGTGCATCAGGTATGGATTTGATGGCACTAGTAAAAAAACCCATTAATCTTAAACCAAACTCATCATGCTTAGTTCCAACAGGGCTTGCTGTTGCATTTTCAAGTGATTTCGAAATCCAAATAAGACCAAGATCCGGTTTAGCTGCAAAAAATAGTATAAGTGTTTTAAATACACCTGGAACTATTGATAGTGATTACAGGGGAGAAATAAAAGTAATTCTTTTTAATCACGGGGAAAATAATTTCTTGATAAATAATAAGGATAGAATTGCACAAATGATTTTAACTCCTGTAATTAAAATGGATCTCGAGGAAACTGATGATCTACCAGAAACAATTAGAGGAGAAGGTGGGTTTGGCTCAACAGGAAAATGAGCAAAAATTTAAACAAAAAAGAAATAGAGAAATTCTCAAGGCAAATAATTCTTAAAAATATTGGGGCAGTAGGTCAAAAAAAAATTTTATCTTCAAAAGTCTTGATAGTTGGTATGGGTGGTCTAGGTTGCCCAGTAGCAGAATTTTTAACTAGATCGGGTATTGGTACACTTGGGATTGCAGATCATGATACTGTAAGTCTCTCTAATATCCACAGACAAAGCCTGTATAATGAAAAAGATATAAATCAATCAAAAGTAAAGATTGCAAAAAAAAAATTAAATAAAATTAATCCAAAGACAAAAATAAATATTTTTAATTTAAGATTAAATAAAACTACATTTGAAAAAATTATTAAAAATTATGACTATATTGTTGATGGGACTGATAACTTTGAAAGTAAATTTTTAATAAATGATTTAAGTCTAAAATATAAAAAATTTCTAGTCACTGGTGCTATTAGTAAGTTTGATGGACACATTTTTACTTTTAATTTTACCAACAAAAAAGATCCTTGCTTGAGATGTTTTTATCAAGAAGAAACAATAACTGATGAAATTTTAAATTGTGAATATGAGGGAATTTTAGGAACCGTTGCAGGAGTAATAGGTGCGTTACAAGCCAATGAAGTTTTAAAAAAAATATTAAATATTGGACAAAATTTAAATGGATACATTCTAATTCTAGATCTATTAAATTTAAATTTCAGAAAAGCAAAAATTAATAAAAGAAAAAAATGCTTATGCAACTAATAATAAAAAAAATTTATATAGTATTTTTTTTGTTATTTTTTACTCACATTTCGTTTGCTAATGAAATTTTTGTCTCTCTAAAAAAAAATAAAGTAAATGTTCGCTATGGACCAAGTTTTGAGTCTGATATTAAATACGTTTATAAAAAAATAGATCTTCCATTAAAACAAATCGATAAAAAAGAGAATTTCAGGCGTATCATAGATTTGAAAAATAACAGTGGGTGGATTCATATCTCTCAGTTAAAAAAAAGTAATTCTGTAATAGCTACGAAAGATAAAGTTTTATTTAAAAAACCTACATCTTTTGCTAAACCAATTGCTCAAATAAAAGAGGGAAGATTATTAATTGTAGAAAAATGTGAACAAAATTGGTGTAAAATTACATCAGAAGAATTTGAAGGTTGGATTAAAACAGATAATATTTGGGGACTAAATTAACTAAAATCAGCAGATAAAGAGGCTATATTTTCCTTAGATAATTTTGTGCTATGAGAATATTCTTTATGATCGATACCAAGCTCAATTTCTGAGCTATTAGATTGAAATTTTTCTATTTGATCATCAGTAAAATTAAAGTGAATAAACTGTACAGAGGAAGCTTTTCCCTCAGCAGAGGTTCTATCAACATCTTCTTCAGGGACTGCTTTAATTTTCTCACCATTTATTTTCATAAATACTGTTTCTTCTATTCCACCGACTTTTCCAAGGAACGCAGCCCTTGAAATAGGATTATCTATTTCAAACATTAAAGTTGCAGTTAGTTCTTTGCCGTTAGGTATTAAAGGATTATACGCAGATAACTCATCATGAAGTTGCTCATCACCACCTTTTTCAATGTACAACATTTCTTGTACTTGGGCTAACATTGTTTCATAACTTTCAAAATAAAAAGTGGCATAAGGACCTAAAGCAACTCTTCTATTTTTTTTATAATCAACAATACTTTTTCTTAATTCACGTCTCTTTTCTGTGTAAACATCTAAAGGAATGATGTCTTCTTTTTGAATTTCTCTTTTTTCTCTCGGCATGATCATAAATTATAACTTTTTGCCATTAATTCGATAGGATGTAGTGCCTCATCGTTAGATATGTTTGTATCAACTTCTAACTGTTTTAAATGTTTACCAGCTAAAGGACAATCAGAAGCCATATACTTATTATTTTTAGTTTTTATTTGTCTAGCTGTAGGTCTTCCAACTTTATTTGCTAAATCATGAGTTTCTTTCATTACTCCAAAAGTTCCTCCATGACCCGCACATCTTTCAACTACATCAATTTTAACGTTTGGTATTAATTTTAACATATCTCTTGCTTTGATACCCATGTTCTGTGCTCTAGCATGACAAGCGTGATGCACAGTTACACCTCCATCAATCTCATTTAATCCTTCTGCTAATCCCTCATTGTTTGCGATGTCCACAACATACTCATCAATATCCATAACATTTGCTGATAATTTTTTTATTTTTTCATCATTTGGTAATAACAAAGGCCATTCGAATTTTAACATCAATCCGCAACTAGCTGTTAAGGTTACTACTTTATATCCTTTATTAATCCATTCGATTAAATCCTTGGAAACTTTTTTGGCTTGTTCGACAACTTTTGGTAAATCTGCTTGCTCTAGGAATGGCATCCCACAACAACCAGGATAAGCTTCTTGAACCTCTACACCATTTTTTTTCAAAACTTTTAAAGCAGCAACACCTGTATTTTTTTTATTAAAATTAACAAAACAGGTCGAATAGATAACAACTTTTCTATCTTTAGAAGGTGTTTGATAATTTATCTTATCTTTATTTTTTTTAAAAAAATTTGAAAACGTTTCTGAGTTATATTTTGGTAACTGAACTCTTTTATCTATTCCAGTAATAAATTCTAAGATTTTTCTAATTAATTTATTTTTAATATTTGATGCCCAGTTAACTATTTTAGAGAACATAACGCCAATTTTAGCATTTCGGTCTATTTGAGCTAATTGTGTTGGTACACTTGGTAATTTACCTAATTTTTTTTGAGCTGTTCTGTATCGAAGCATTAAGTGTGGAAAATCAAGATCAAAATCATGGGGCGGAACGTATGGGCATTTGGTCATGAAGCACATATCACACAAAGTACATGCATCAACAACAGGGGCAAATTGATCGCTAGATAAGCTTTCAACATCTTCATTTTTAGATTCATCTATCATATCAAATAACTTTGGAAATGAATCGCAAAGATTAAAGCATCTTCGGCATCCGTGACAAATATCAAAAACTCTTCTCATTTCAGAGTCTAACTTTTCAGGATTTAAAAAATCCGGATGCTCAAAATCTATAGGATGTCTTATAGGTGCACCTAAACTTCCTTCTTTGCTCATATAATAAAGTTATTTGAAATTCGAATTGTTTTTAGTGGGCGACTAACGCCCACTAAGAAATTTTATTAGCTAATAGATTCTAAAGTTTTTTGGAATTTACCAGCATGTGATTTTTCAGCTTTAGCTAAAGTTTCAAACCAGTCTGCGATTTCTTCAAAGCCTTCTTCTCTAGCAGTCTTAGCCATACCAGGGTACATATCTGTGTACTCATGAGTTTCACCTTCAATAGCTGAAGCTAAGTTAGCTTTAGTTTCACCAATTGGTTTTCCTGTTGCAGGGTCACCAACTTGCTCTAAGTATTCTAAGTGACCATGTGCGTGACCAGTTTCTCCTTCTGCTGTTGATCTAAAAACTGTAGCTACATCATTGTAACCTTCGATGTCAGCTTTTTGTGCAAAATAAAGATATCTTCTGTTTGCTTGACTTTCTCCAGCGAATGCTGCTTTTAAGTTTTCTTCTGTTTTACTTCCTTTTAAAGACATTATTTTCTCCTTTTAAATGTTACTCACCATATAATAGTTATATGAAATATGTCAACAGTTTAGAATTATTATAATGTAGATTTTAAGTATTTGATTTGATAGAATTATTTTTGAGTTTGATTATCACTCGCAACTCTAACCAAAACTTCAACGGAATTTATTTTTTTTCCAGTTATATTTTTTCTAATATTTACTTTATCTATATCGCTCTCATCACAATCGATTAACTCATGCGTATCTTCATCAAAAAAATGATGATGTGCTGATGTGTTTGTATCAAAATAACTTTTATGACTATCGATTGAAATTTCTTTTAAGTATCCTTTTTTTTCAAATGCATGAACTGTGTTATAAACTGTAGCTAGAGATATCTTTTGATTCATTTTCTCAGATAACAATTTAACCAAATCGTTAATAGTGAAATGAAAAGTTTTTTCTCTATTATACAAAACTTCACACATTTTTACTCTTTGCTTAGTTGGTCTAAGCCCAACTTCTCTTAATTTTTCAATAAAATTACAGTTTTTTGGCATCGTTTTTTATAATTATTCTAAAGTATGAATAAAAATATAGTGTTTTATTATATTATATTAGGATTAAATCAAGTATTAAGGGAACTCAAAATTATGAAAAAAAACTCATACTCCTATGATGACCTGATAACTTGTGGAAATGGGGATCTTTTTGGTCCAGGTAATGCAAAATTACCTCTTCCACCAATGCTTATGTTTGACAGAATAACTGAAATCAATGAAAATAATGGTACATTTAATAAAGGCTCTTTAAAAGCTGAATTAGATATTAAAAATGATCTTTGGTTTTTTGATTGTCATTTTAAAAAAGATCCAGTTATGCCAGGGTGCTTAGGTTTAGATGCTATGTGGCAACTGGTAGGTTTTTTTCTAGGTTGGCTTGGAAATCCAGGAAAAGGAAGAGCTTTGGGTGTGGGTACTGTAAAATTTACAGGTGAAGTTTTACAGAGCGTAAAAAATGTAAGATATGAAATAGATATGAAGAAAATTATGTCTCCTGGAGGAACAACTGTTGGGCTTGCAAATGGAATTGTTCTTGCAGATAATAAAAAAATATATTCAGCAGAAAGTTTAAAAGTAGGATTATTTAAATAATGAGAAGGGTAGTTATTACTGGTTTAGGAGTAGTTTCTTGCTTAGGAAATAATCAAGAAGAAGTTCATCAATCTTTATTAAATTCAAAATCAGGAATTTCTTATGCTGAAGAATACAAGGAGCACAATTTAAAAAGCCATGTTCATGGTAAACCAAATATTAAACTTGAAGATCATATCGATAGAAAAACAATTAGGTTTATGGGTTCAGGCTCAGCTTATAATTATATTGCAATGAAAGAGGCAATTGAAGATTCTGGATTAGAAGAAAGTGAAGTAAGTAATTTTAAAACTGGGATTGTAATGGGTTCTGGTGGCCCATCGATTGAAAACGTAATTCTTGCAGCAGACAAAACCAGAGCTAAAACTCCAAAGCTAATGGGGCCTTTTATTGTTCCAAGAACAATGGCCAGTACTGCCTCAGCAACACTTGCCGTACCATTTAAAATTAAAGGAACTAACTACACAATGAGTTCTGCATGTGCAACTAGTGGACACTGCATAGGAAATTCTATGGAATTAATTCAAATGGGCAAACAGGATGTTGTTTTTGCAGGTGGAAGTGAAGAAATTCATTGGGCGATGACAGCAATGTTTGATGCTATGACAGCTTTATCATCAAAATATAATGATACTCCTCAATCTGCGTCTAGAGCTTATGATAAAACTAGAGATGGGTTTGTAATTGCAGGTGGTGCAGGCGTATTAGTACTTGAAGAATACGAACATGCTAAAGCAAGAGGAGCTAAAATATACGCAGAATTAACTGGTTATGGAGCAACTTCGGATGGATATGACATGGTAGCGCCATCAGGTGAAGGTGCTGTTAGATGTATGAAAATGGCAATGGCAACTGCTAAAAATAAAATTGATTACATTAATACTCATGGAACATCTACTCCAGTTGGAGATATAACTGAGCTTAATGCTATTAAAGAAACTTTTGGAGAAGACATTCCAAAAATAAGTTCAACAAAATCTTTATCAGGTCATCCATTAGGGGCAGCTTCAGTTCATGAAGCAATTTATTGTTTGATAATGATGAAAAACAATTTCATAACAGGGTCAGCAAATATTACAGATATGGATGATGATGCTAAAAAATTTCCAATTGTTGCAAAAACTGAAACAGGAGCAACCTTAAATACAGTAATGTCAAATAGTTTTGGGTTTGGTGGAACTAACGCAGCTTTAATTTTTGAAAAGGTTTAGTTTATGAGTTTGATGAAAGGTAAAAAAGGATTGATCATGGGTGTTGCTAATGAGAGATCTATTGCCTGGGGTATATCTCAAAAACTTGCAGAGGCTGGAGCGGAGTTAGCATTTACTTATTTAGGTGATGCTCTAAAAAAAAGAGTTGTTCCTTTAGCAGAAAAACTAAATTCAAATATTACATTTAGTTGTGATGTTGAAAAAAAAGAGGAAGTAGTTAAATTATTTGAGGATATCAAATCTCAATGGGGTGAAATTGATTTTGTAGTTCATGCAGTTGCTTTTTCAGATAAATCAGAGTTATCAGGTGAGTACCTAAATACGACAAGAGAAAATTTTTTAAGAAGTATGTTAATTTCTTGTTTTTCATTTACTGAAGTAGCAAAAGAAGCTTCAAAGATAATGAAACAAGGTGGAAGTTTATTAACTTTAACTTACGAATCTACTAAAGCAATTCCAAATTATAACGTAATGGGTGTTTGTAAATCAGCTCTTGAGGCAAGTGTTAAGTATTTAGCAAGAGATTTAGGAGCCAAAGGTATGAGAGTAAATGCTATAAGTGCTGGACCTATCAAGACATTGGCTGCCTCTGCAATTGGAGACGCAAAATTCTTGTATAAATGGAATGAAGACCATTCTTTCCTTAAAAGAAACGTAGATATCCATGATGTTGGAAATTCAGCATTATATCTATTAAGCGACCTTGCAAACGGGGTTACTGGTGAAATTCATTACGTAGATGCTGGATATAATAAAGTTGGCATGCCAGATCCTAAGAATATTAGCTAAAATTTAGTTAAATTTAGTTAAAAAAAACCCCCAGAATTCTCATTCCAGGGGTTTAGAATTTTAATTTAGGCTATTACTCAGCAGCTTGTTTCATAGAAAGTTTAACTTTACCTCTATCGAAACCAATTACTTTAACTTTTACTTCGTCACCTTCTTTAACAACATCAGTAACTTTAGCTACTCTTTTATCTGCAAGCTCTGAGATATGAACAAGCCCATCTTGTTTTCCTAAGAAATTAACAAATGCACCAAACTCCATAATCTTCATTACTTTACCTGAATAAATTTTGTTTAATTCAGCTTTTGCAGTGATGTCTTTAATCATTTGCATTGCGATGTTTCTAGACTCTTCATCTGGCGCAGCAACTGTTACTACACCTTCGTCATTTACATCCACTTTAGCACCTGATTTTTCAACGATCTCTCTAATCGTTGCTCCACCTTTTCCAATCACAGCTGCAATGTCTTTTTTATCAACATTAACTTGTTCCATTTTTGGAGTGTGTTTTCCAACATCTTCTCTTGAAGCTGATAATGCTTTATTCATTTCACCTAAGATATGAACTCTTCCATCTTTAGCTTGGCTTAACGCCTGCTCCATGATTTCAAATGTAATACCTGTAATTTTGATATCCATCTGAAGGGAAGTAATTCCATCTTTGGTTCCAGCAACTTTAAAGTCCATATCACCTAAGTGATCTTCATCGCCTAAAATATCTGATAAAACACTGAAATCATCACCTTCTTTAATTAATCCCATTGCAATACCTGCAACTGGCTCTTTAATCGGCACTCCAGCATCCATTAATGCTAAAGAAGTTCCACACACAGTAGCCATTGAAGAAGAACCATTGGACTCTGTAATCTCCGAAACTACTCTAAAAGTATACGGGAATGCTTCTTTTGTAGGCAATGAAGAATTGATTGCTCTCCATGCTAGTTTACCGTGTCCGATTTCTCTTCTACCAGTTCCAATTCTACCAGTTTCTCCAACTGAAAAAGGAGGAAAGTTATAGTGAAGCATAAATCGTTCTCTTTGTAATCCATCTAGACTTTCAATTCTTTGTTCATCATCTGAGGTACCCAAAGTTGCAACAACAATTGCTTGTGTTTCTCCTCTAGTAAACAATGCAGAACCATGAGCTCTTGGTAAAACACCCACTTCACAAGAAATAGGTCTTACATCTGACAATCCTCTTCCATCAATTCTATTTTTATTTTTTAAAATGTCAGTTCTAACAATTGATTTTTCAAGATTTTTTAACTGACTGTTTACATCTATATCAGTGTAATTTTCATCTTCCTCATAAAGCTTTTTAGCTTTATCAGTAATCTCTGAAATTTGATTTGATCTATCTTGTTTATCCCTTGTTGCAAAAGCTTTTTTAAGATCTTCTGTAAAAGTTTCCTCAAGTTTTTTCTTAACTTCTGATAGATCTTTCTTTTCAACAGTCCACTCAGGTTTTCTGCATTCTTTTGCAAGCTCCTCAATCATTTCAATTACTGGAACAAAGCCTTCGTGACCAAATTTAACTGCATTTAACATTTCTTCTTCTGTTAAACCATTAGCTTCAGACTCAACCATAAGCACAGCATCTTTAGTACCTGCTACGACTAAATCTAATTTTGATTTTTCTAACTCAGCTTTAGATGGGTTTAAAACATATTTTCCATCAATAAATCCAACCCTTGAAGCACCTACAGGACCCATAAATGGCATTCCTGATATAGCTAATGCTGCTGATGAAGCAGTGATTGATAAAATATCTGGTTCATTTTCTTTATCGTATGAAATTACAGTTGGTAATAGTTGTACTTCATTTTTAAATTCTTCAGGAAACAAAGGTCTGATTGGTCTATCTATTAATCTAGATATTAATGTCTCGCTCTCTGTTGGTCTTGCTTCTCTTTTAAAATATCCACCTGGAATTTTTCCAGCTGCATAATATTTTTCTTGGTAATTTACAGATAATGGAAAGTAATCCATATCAGGATTTACTTTTTTAGCACCTACTACTGTTGCTAGTACGACTGTCTCTCCACATGTTGCGATTATTGCACCGTCCGCCTGTCTTGCTACTTTACCTGTTTCTAAACTTATCTTCTTTCCCGCTACTTCAATTTCCTTCTTGTATACTTTAAACATTTCATTTCCATTTCGTTTCGTTCGTTTCGTTCCATTCCATTCTATCTATCTTGACTTCTATTTTCTTAAATTCAATTTCGACAGTACATTTTTGTAAGAATCCATTTTATTTTTCTTTAAGTATTCTAACAATTTCTTTCTTCTATTTACCGCTCTCAACAATCCAACGGATGAATGTTTATCCTTTTTGAATTGCTTAATGTGTTTAGAGAGAGTTTCAATTTTCTCTGTTAGCAAAGCAATCTGTATCTCTGAAGATCCAGTATCTTTATCGTGCATTGCTAATTCTTGTGCCTTTTTGTTCATGCCTCTTTCTTCCTATTTATTTGTTTGTTTTATTAAGTTTTCTATTTTTTCCGCATACTCAAAAGATTCGTCTTTTCTAAAAAGTAATTTTGGTAAAAATTTCATAACCACTTTTTGTGATAAAATTTTTCTAATTAAAAATGAGTATTCTTTTAAAACATTAATTGTTTCCTCTGCATCTTTTCCTCCCAACGGAAGAACATATGCTTTGGCAATTTTTAAATCTGGACTCATTCTAACCTCAGTAACAGTTATTGTGTTTGTTTCTAAGTTCGGCACCTTAGCCTCATTTCTTATAAAAATCATGCTTAAAGACTGTTTAATCATTTCTCCTACTCTAAGCTGTCTTTGTGATACTGGTTTTCCTATTCTATCTGCCATTAAATTGACCTCTCAGTAGATGTAACACTAAATGCTTCTATTGTGTCATTTTTTTGGAAATCCATATAATCTTTAACGGTTATTCCACATTCTTGACCATCACTTACCTGTTTAACTTGGTTTTTTTCTCTAAATATTGTTGAAACTTTTCCAGTATATATAATAGCACCGTCTCTAATAATTCTTACATCTGAAGTGCTATTAATTTCTCCTTCAGTTACTTTTGACCCAGCAACTTTACCTGCACCAGAAACTTTAAATATTTCTAAAATTTGTGCAGTACCAGTAATTTTTTCTTGTACATCAGGCGCCAATAATCCTGACATTCTTTGTTTAATATAGTCTAAAACTTCATAAATAATATTGTAAGAAGATATTTTAATCTTCTCATTTTCAGCAAGTTTTTTTGCTTCTTTACTTGGTTTAACGTTGAAAGCTATTAATACTGCATTTGAAGCTTTAGCTAATGTAACGTCTGTTTCGGTTACCATTCCAATATCTGCTAAAATTATTTTAGGTTTAACTTCATCGTGCTTGATTTGACTAATTGCATTTTTAATTGCCTCTGATGATCCATGTACATCAGATTTAATAATTAAATTTAATTCTTCTGAAGATTTATCTGAAAAAGCAGAATCTTGAGTTGCAAAAGTTAGAGGATTTTTTCCATCCTTGCTTTCTTGAGCTCTATTTTCGCTTAATGTTTTGGCTTCTTTTTCCGTATCTAGTACAATAAAATCATCTCCTGCTTTTGCTGCACCATTTATTCCTAAAATTTCAACAGGAGTAGAAGGTAATGCTTCATTAATATTTTGACTTTTGTCATTAATAATCGCTCTAACTTTTCCCCATTTTAAACCACTTACAAAAAAATCACCTCTCTTAAGTGTTCCTGTTGTTACAATTATATTTGCAACAGGACCTCTACCAACATCAATTTTGGACTCTAAGACTATACCTGTAGCTTTAGATTCAAAATCCGTTTTAAGATCTAAAATCTCTGCTTGTAATATTATTGACTCTACTAATTTATCTAAGTTTTGTTTTGTCTTAGTTGAAATCTCAACCATTAAAGTATCACCAGATAAATCTTCAGCAATCAATTCGTGTTCTAATAATTGATTTTTTATTTTCTGAGGATCTGCCTCTGGTAAATCGCATTTATTTATTGCTACAACTATTGGAACATTTGCAGCTTTAGCATGTTTAATTGACTCAACTGTTTGAGGTTTAACTCCATCATCAGCAGCAACTACTAAAACAACCACGTCTGTTAATTTTGATCCTCTTGCTCTCATTTCTGTAAATGCAGCATGACCTGGAGTATCAATAAATGTTAATTTATTACCCTGACTTTCAATTTGGTAAGCTCCAATGTGTTGGGTTATTCCACCAAATTCTCCTGAAACCACGTTCGCACTTCTAAGCACGTCTAGTACTGATGTTTTGCCATGATCCACATGACCCATGACGGTAACTATTGGTGGTCGATTCTTTAAATTTTCTGTTCTTGAAGCTTTTATTTTTTGAATTATTTCTTCTGCTTTCTCTTCCCTAATTGGATTATGACCAAATTCTTTAACTAAATATTCCGCAGTATCTGCAGCTAATGTTTGATTGATAGTCACAGTAACACCCATACCAAATAAATGCTTAATTACATTGCTTGATTGTTCAGCCATTCTGTTTGCAAGTTCTCTTACTGTGATTGCTTCAGGAATATTAACATCTCTTTTAATCGGTTTTAAATTTTCTTGAGAATCATCTTTTGTAGCATTTTTAATTTCTTTTTGTCTTGCTCTTTTTACTGATGCTAAACTTCTTTGTTTTGCATCGATCTCATCACTTAGCGCTCTTGACACCGTTAACTTTAACTCTCTCTTTTTTGTTCCAGCTTTTAAAGTTTTTCTATCTTTGCTCTCACTATCTCCTTTAAGTCGTTTAGTAGCTCTTTGCTCTGCTAGTTTTCTCTTTTCAAAATCGTTTGTTATAGGGGGTGATTTAGGATTAAATGAAGGTTTTAATGGTACTCCTCTGTTGAAAGTTGAGGTTGTTCTTGTCTTATTCGTACTAGATCTAAATGATCCACCTCTACTCGATAATTTTCCAGTTTGTTTTTCAATTACTACAGAATTTTTTCCTTGAGATTTAGCAATCTCAATGTTCTTGATTGATTTTTTGACTGAGCCTGAAATTGTTAATTTTGTTTTTTTCTCCATACCTCATTACTCAATCTTTATAAACAATATTTCTAGCAGACATAATTAGTTCATCTGCTTCTTCTTTAGATAAAGCAAAATCCTCCAGATAACCTTGGATTTTTACTCTCTCACCTTTAACCACATCATAACCACCAGTTAATTCATCAGATGCTAAGTCTGCAAAATCTTCTAAACTTAAAATTTTTTGTTCACCAAGTGTGACTAACATTCCTGGAGTTAATCCCTTTAAATTAATCAAGGCATCTTCCAGACCTAATTCTTTAATTCTCTGAGAAATATCCTCTTGATCCTTTTCATGAAACTCCTTAGCTCTTTCTATCAATGCTTTGGCCGTATCTTCTTCTATACCTTCGATCTTCATTAAATTTTCAGCCGAGCTATCTTTAATATCATCAATAGTTGAAAAACCTTCGGCAACTAATAACTGGCCCAATGTTTCATCTAACTCTAAATTTTTTACAAAATTCTCTGTTTTTTCTTTAAATTCTAATTGTCTTCGTTCAGAGTCTTCTGCATCTGTCATTATATTAATTTCATAATTTAAAAGTTTTGTTGCAAGTCTAACGTTTTGACCTCTTCTTCCAATTGCTTTACTTAAATTTTCTTCAGTTAAAATTACATCAAGTTTTTTTCTTTCACTATCAACGTTAACTCTTTGTACTTCGGCAGGAGATAATGCATTTGAAACTAAAATAGCAGGGTCTTCTGACCAATTAACTATATCAATTTTTTCTCCTTGAAGTTCATTTACAACAGCTTGAACTCTTGAACCTCTCATTCCTACACAAGCACCAACTGGATCTAAAGATGTATCGACTGCTTTCACACATATTTTAGCTCTACTCCCAGGATCTCTTGAGGAAGATTTAATTTCTATTAGTCCATCATAAATTTCTGGAACCTCTTGAACAAAAAGTTTTTCCATAAATTTTGGATGAGCCCTAGATAGAAATATTTGTTGCCCTCTAGGTTCTCTTCTAACGTCATAACAATAAGCTTTTATACGATCACCTGCTTTAATATTTTCACGAGGTATTAATTCATTTTTTTGAATTATTGCTTCAGTTCTACCTAAATCAACAATTACATTTCCAAATTCTAATCTCTTTACAATTCCACTTAAAATTGCGTCTTTCTTATCAATAAAATCATTAAATTGTCTTTCTCTCTCAGCTTCTCTTACATTAAAACTAATTACCTGTTTTGCGGTTTGTGCAGCTATTCTTCCAAAATCAAATGAAGGAAGTGGTTGTAATACCTCGTCACCAATAGCCTTATCTTTGTTTAATTCATTTAAATTAATTGCGTCTTCTAATTTTATCTCTGTATTTGCATTTTCAGGATTTTCAGCAATTACTAATTTTCTAAAAAGCTCAATATCTCCATTGTCTCTATTGATAGAAACTTTAATTTCATTTTCCTGTCCAAATTTTGATTTTGCAGCTTTAGCAATACCCGTTTCCATAGAACTTATAATTAGTTCTTTATCAATTGATTTTTCTAAAGCTACAGCTTCAGCAATTCTTAGTAATTCAAGTTTGTCTGCTCTTTTATTCAACATAATTTTGTTTGCTCCAAAAAAAAATGGGCTCTAGCCCATTTTGTAAAGTTCAATAATGTAGTTGCAATATAGTAAAGTTTTTTTTTAATTCAACTTAAACTATTTGGAAAAAACGTTAGTTTTATCAGTTTTTTCCCATGAAAATGAACCATTTTCTTCAGGCGCTCTACCAAAATGACCATAGGCGGCTGTTTTTTCATATATTGGTTTATTTAAATTTAACATTTCTCTGATACCTCTAGGGCTCAAATCAAAATTTTCTTTAATCTTTTCGACAACAAATTTATTTTTATCTATGTCGTTATCAAATAAATCAACGTAAATAGAAAGTGGTTTTGATACACCAATTGCATAAGCTAATTGAATTAAACATTTTTCAGCAATTTTTGAACCCACAACATTTTTAGCAATATACCTTGCCGCGTAAGCTGCCGATCTATCAACTTTAGTTGGATCTTTTCCTGAAAAAGCACCACCACCATGAGGTGCAGCACCACCATATGTATCGACAATAATTTTTCTACCTGTCAAACCACAATCTCCATCGGGACCACCAATCACGAAATTCCCTGTTGGATTTACATAAAACTCATCTTCATTGAAACCATTAAGAAAATTCTCAGGAATAGATTTTAACATATAAGGTCTTAATAAATCTCTTACTTGTGCTTGATTAACATCAGCTGAATGTTGTGAAGATATTACTACTGATTTGACTTTTGAAGGTTTTCCATCAACATATTCAAATGTTACTTGGCTTTTTGAATCTGGTTCAATATTTTTTAACTTTCCTAACTTTCTGTCTTCCGCCATTAATCTCAAAATTTTATGAGAATAATGAATTGGTGCTGGCATTAAAACATCTGTTTCATTACATGCGTATCCGAACATAATACCTTGATCTCCAGCTCCTTCATCTTTATTTCCTGATGAGTCCACTCCCATTGCAATATCAGCTGATTGGGAATGTAAATGACTTTCAATTTTTGTAGCTTCTTTCCAAGTAAATCCTTCTTGGTCATAACCAATATCTTTTATACAATTTCTTACTTTTTCAATTAATTCATCTTTTTTAATTTCTGGTCCTCTAACTTCACCAGCTAAAACTACTTTATTTGTAGTAGTTAATGTTTCGCAAGCAACTCTAGAATATGGATCACCAGAAATATAACTATCAACAACCATGTCTGAAATTCTATCAGATACTTTATCTGGATGGCCTTCTGAAACCGACTCACTCGTGAATAGATAATTTTTTAAATTACTCATTTCTAAGTTTCTTAAATGAAAATATTAAAAAAATATACAATAAAATTATAAATCCAAAAATTTTATTTCCAAATTTTGCAAATAGTGTCATCTCTATTTTTCTTGTCTTACTTAAATCAATATAACCCGATTTATTTATATCAACTTTTTGTTCTATAACTCCAAGTGGATTAATTATTGCTGTAGTCCCATTATTTGCAGATCTCAAAACATATTTCCCACTCTCTATTGCTCTAAGAATACTATGAGTAAAGTGTTGCTCTGGGCCAATTGACTTACCAAACCAACCATCTTCAGAAATATTTACAATATAATCAAAATTACTGTTTGTAAAAATTTTACCCGAATAAATTATCTCGTAACAAATAAGAGGTAATATTTTTACTGATAAATTATTATATTTCAGTTCAATTATGTTTCTTTCTTCACCTTTTGAATATGATTGGTAGTCATTAGTAATTGTTTTTAAGCCAATAATTTTTAATAATTTTTCAAAAGGTAAAAATTCACCAAAAGGAACAAGATTTATTTTTTTATATGAATTTATTACATTTAGATTGTGATCAAAAATAGATAATGAATTAAAATATTTAATAGTTTTATTTTCATCTTCTTTGCTATTAATTCCAATTGCTAACAAATGATTTTCGTTGAACTTATTTTCAAATAACCATTTGTAGTCTTTTAGTTGATCTTGTGAAATACCTGGAATTATACCTTCTGGCCAAATAAAAATTATTTTTTCATTTTTTTTAGGTGAGCTGAT
The DNA here is from genome assembly GCA_902554745.1 of uncultured Pelagibacteraceae bacterium. GTDB lineage: Bacteria > Pseudomonadota > Alphaproteobacteria > Pelagibacterales > Pelagibacteraceae > Pelagibacter. The sequence goes on along the minus strand of CACDQA010000003.1, from coordinate 14,270 downwards.
TTCAATTAGCTCTTCTATAGCTTTTATCGGATCAATATTATTATAAAATCTATCTATGCTTATATTTGAGCTTAAAATTCTTATTTTATAATCAAGTTTTTTTACATTTTGATTATTAAATTTTTCTAAATTTTGTGAACCAAGTATATAAAATGACATTATTGTAATAAGAAATGCAACACAAATACTAATATCTTTTTTATTCTCTCTTAAAATAAATATTGATGGGCTTGTAAATAATGAAACACAGAAAAGATTAAAGCTGTACGTGCCTATGACTGATGTAATGTTTAAAATTTCGATTTGATTAGAGAAACTATAAGCAATTAAATTCCAAGGGAAACCAGTGAGTATTGATCCTCTCACAAATTCCACTATTCCAAATATTAAAGAAAAAGAAAAAAATGAGCTTAAATTATTATTTGGTTTTAAAACCACAAATAGATAAGCAACTAAAGCATAAAACAAAGCTAAGAAACCAGGTATTAATATTATTGTAAAAGGTATTAAAAACTTAAAATTTTGATCAAACGTTAATGATATTGAGATCCAATATAAATTACTTACAAAATAACCAAAACCAAATAACCAACCATAAAGAAAAAATATTCTTTTATTTTTATAAAACTCAATTTTTTTTATTAAAAATATATAGAATAAACTAAAAGTTAAAAAATTTATTACGACATAATTAAATGGAGGCAAACTTAAGGAAGTAAGCACTCCTAATAAAATTAAATAAATTAATTCAATATAAAATTTATGTTTCAATTTAATTTATTTTTGATTGTACAGATTTAAATAATAGATTTTCCTCTTTTAACATTTTGGAATAATCTTTATTTTTTTTATGATCAAAACCTAAGAGATGAAGAAAACCATGTATGAATAATTTAGCAACTTTTTCTTTAAAAGATTTTAAATTTTGTGATCTTGGTTTGTCTAGATGATTATAGCTAATGATAATGTCTCCAAGATAAGTATTTTTTGAAATTTTTATTTTTTTATCTAATGGAAAAGATAATATATCGGTAGATTTATTTTTTTTTCTAAAAACCTTATTTAATTTTTTAATATTCTGATTATTTGAAAGTAATAGTGTTAAGGTTACTTTTTTATTCAAAAATTTATATTTTTTTGGAAAAGCTTTACATATTTTTTTAAAAAAAATGTCCTTATTTTTAAGTCTTTTTGACCAAGCCTTCTCCTCAGAGAAGACATTAATACTAATCATTATTTGAGTATGCTTTGACTATTTTTGAAACAAGTGGATGCCTGACTACATCTGAATGATCAAAATCAACTATGGATATTTCCTTTAAATGCCCTAGTAACTGTTTTGATCGAACTAATCCTGACATGCTTTTATTTGGTAAATCAATTTGAGATGGGTCACCATTTACAACAATTTTAGAATTTTCTCCAATACGTGTTAAAAACATTTTTATCTGAGTATCCGTAGCATTTTGCGCTTCATCTAAAATTGCAAAGGAATTTTTTAGAGTTCTACCTCTCATAAAAGCTAAAGGTGCAATCTCTATATCTCCAATCTCAATCATTCTTTGTATTTTTTCAAAGTCGAAGAGATCATATAAAGAATCATATAAAGGTCTAAGATAAGGGTCTACTTTTTCCTTCATATCACCAGGTAAAAATCCCAAACGCTCGCCTGCTTCTACGGCAGGTCTTGAAAGAATAATTCTCTCTATCTTTTTTTCTAAAAGCATAGTTAAACCTACAGCGACTGCCAGAAAAGTTTTTCCTGTTCCCGCTGGTCCAGCTGAAATTACAATATCACTCTCTCTCAAAGCTCTCACATAGCTTTTTTGTTTTTCAGATCTAGGTATTATAGATTTTTTTGGAGTTTTGATAATATCTGTAACGTTATTATTTTTTACTTTTTCATTAATCATAAAGTTATCAACCGATGAAAGTATATCTTTATTCTCTATACTTCCATTATTAATAAACTGATTAGCCAAAAATTGAATAGCATTTTTAATTTTTTCATTCTTTTCAGGTGTTGATTTAATTAAAATTGAATTTCCCCTTGAATATAAGCTACAATTTGTAATTTTTTCTAATTCTTGTAAATTTTTATTAAATTCCCCAACAACACCCATTAACAAGTTATTGTCGTGAAATATAACGCTTAAAGAATTGTTATCTGAATAAACAAATTTTAAAGACTGATCGATATTTTTTTTAGTTATTCCACTCAAATTCTATGCAACCTTCTGATCCGAATTAGTTATAACTTCACCGAATAAAGTATTTCTATTACTATCTTTAATTCTCACTTGCACTATTTTTCCAATATCATTCTTTTTACCATTAAAAATTACAGATGTCATATACTCAGATCTACCAAAAGCTTTGCTTTTATCGTCGGTTAAATTTTCAACCAAAACATCTATAACTTTTCCCTTCAATGAGTTATTCATTTGGATTTGATTTTCGAATAAAACATTTTGAATTTTTTCTAATCTTTTAAAAGAAATTTTTTTTTCAATTAAGTCTAAATTTTCAGCCACTGTTCCAGGTCTTGGGCTAAAGATGAAAGAGTAGGAGTTAATAAATTTAACCCTTTCAATTAAATTAAAGGTATCTTTAAAATCCTGATCTTCTTCACCGGGATAACCTATAATAAAATCACTTGAAAATTCTATCTTTGGATTAATTTCTTTTAATTTATCAAAAGTATTTAGATATTCATCAATAGTATGTTTTCTATTCATTGAGTTTAAAATTTTATTAGATCCACTTTGGACAGGTAAATGCACAAGTGGCATTAACTTTTTAGAGGTTTTATATGCTTCAATCAAATCCTCAGTCATATCTTTTGGGTGAGATGTTGTATATCTAACTCTTTTAATTTCAGATATTTTTTCAATATTTAAAATCAAATCTGATAGTCTGTATCCTTCATTATCATAAGCATTTACATTTTGACCAAGTAAAATTATTTCTTTTGCACCATTATCAGCTAAATATTTTGCTTCATCCAAAATTTGTTTAAATGGTCTAGAATATTCTGGTCCTCTTGTATATGGGACCACACAAAAATGACAAAACTTATCACATCCTTCTTGAATAGTTAAAAAAGATGAAACTTTTCCAGCTTCATTTTTTATTTTGCTTAAATATTTAAATTTAGAAACTGCATCAAACTCAGTCTCTTCTATCTTTTTCTTTTTCTCAGTATAATTTAAAATAGTATCATTAATTTTATGATAGGCTTGAGGACCAATAACTAAATCTATGTAAGGTTCTCTTTTAAGCATCTCTTGGTTTTCTGCTTGAGCAACACACCCTGCAATAATCACTAATGGTTTTTTTTTAAATCTAAAAATTTTTTTCACTCTACCTATTTCATGATAAACTTTTTCTTTTGCTTTGTCTCTAATGTGACATGTATTTAAGAGATAACAATTTGCTTCTTCATATTTTTCTGTTTTTTCATAACCAATTTTTTTAACTGAATCATATATTCTATTAGAGTCATACTCATTCATTTGACATCCAAAAGTTTTAATAAATATTTTTTGATTCATAATTATTGGGATTTTTTCTTAACCCCATATAATTCTAATTTATGGTCTACTAATTTATATCCATATTTTTCTGCAACTTTTTTTTGCAACTTTTCAATTTCTTCGTCTACAAATTCTATGATTTCACCAGTTTTCACATCTATTAAATGATCGTGATGGCCTTCATTAAGCTCCTCATATCTTGCTTTCCCACCTTTAAACTCATGCTTTGTTAATATTCCAGACTCTTCAAATAATTTTACCGTTCTATAAACAGTTGCAATACTTATTTTTGGATCAATTTTAGACACTCTATTATAAAGTTCATCTACATCCGGATGGTCAGAAGACTCAGACATTACTTGTGCAATTACTCTTCTTTGATCAGTTAATTTAACTCCTTTTGCTATACATTTTTGCTCTATTGTTTCTGACATAAAATAATTTTAACTTAAATAAATAGGGTTAATCAAATTTTTTTTAATATTAAATTTATCGCACAAATGAGGGATATTTTCGTATTTTATGTCTTTTTCACCTTTAAAATCTTGAATGCTATAACAATAGTAATCAATATTATTAGTTAAATTAAATGCTTTAACTATAGAAAATGAATTTCTTATTCCTGCAAAACTTCCAGGCCCTCTATTTAAATAAATTGTATTAATATCTTTCAAGTTTAATTGATGAGAATTTAAAAAATCATTAATAATTAAAGTTAATTTTTCATAATTAATTTTAGTATTCTCTTTAGTAATATTATAAATATCATTACTAGTTATGATCATTAAAAAAATTTTTTCACTGGCTACATCTATTATCAGTTTATTCATAATTATTTTATTCTCTGATATCAGTTCTAAATCAGATGAAAATAATATCAAATATTATTCTAATGATGAAGGAATTCTATCAATTATGTATCACCGTTTTAATGAGAATAAGTACCCCTCAACCAATATTAAAATGGATATATTTAAGGAACATATAAATATTATTAAGAACTCAGATTTTAATTTTCATAATCCAAATAATTTTGATGAACAGTTTAATAAACCAAAACAAAAAAAAGAAATTCTTATAACTATCGATGATGCTTTTGAATCTTTTTATACTGAAGCATGGCCTTATCTAAAAGAAAATAAAATTCCATTTATTTTATTTGTTTCAACTCAGCCTGTAGGAAAAAAAGGCTATATGACTTGGGAACAAATTAAAGAGGTTGAAGGTAATAATTTTGCATATATAGGGCATCATTCTCATACTCACGAATATCTTATTGATGTAACTAATGACGATTTTATTTTAGATATTGAAACGGCAAATAAAATTTTTCTAAGAGAGCTTGGTTACGTACCTAGTCTATTTTCATATCCATTTGGTGAATACTCTAAGTTTATGAAAGATTATATATCTAAAAATTTCAAATATGCTTTTGGTCAGCATTCTGGTGTAATTGATTTGAATAAAGACAAATTTGAATTACCTAGATTTCCAATTAATGAAAAATACGGAGAGTTAAAAAGATTTAAATCAATAATAAATTATTTTCCACTTGAATATAAAAAAATACTTCCTGAGGAAAAACAATTATTCACAAACACTAATCCTCCAAATTTTAAAGTTGAATTTTTTAAAGAGCAAAAAAATTTATCTAATATTAATTGCTATTCTAATGAAGGTGACGTTTGGGAAAAATCAAAAACAAGCTTTAACAATAATTCTCTAACAATTGAATTTAGAGAACCATTCAAACCTAGAAGAGGGAGAATCAACTGCTCTCTTAATGATAATGGAAAGTGGAGATGGTTTGGTGTACAATTTCCTATAAAAGAAAATTAAATCAAACTTTCTAAATCTTTGCTTGATGGCAATAATCTTGCCTCATCAAAATCTTTCAAATTATTCTGTTCAATAATTTTTTGTAATACCTCGATGTATTGGCTTCCTGTTTCTGCATATTTATCTAAATGTTTCGACAAAATTAAACTATCTAAAGGTTTGTTTTGACTCCTAAGTTCTGTTCTTGCTTTTCTTAAATTTTTGTAAGTTGAGTGAGTATTTAAATTTCTTAAATATGCTCTTACAGATAGCTGTAAGCTATGAAACTTCATAACTTTATGATCTTTACCCTTATCAGCATTTTTAGGTTTTAATCCCTCTCCAGACCAGGTCCATTGTCCAAATAGAGCATTTCCCTTTAAAGCAAATCTTGAAGTACCCCAGCCAGTTTCTTTAGCAGCTTGAGCTATCGCTAATGAAACTGGTATTTCATCCATTCTTACTTTCAAAGTAGATAAATCATTTTTTCTTACACCGTATTGTTTGTATTTTTTTTCTAACCATTTTTTTTCAATATCAGTGTTGCTATTTTTATTTAAAATTGTGAATAATCTTTTTCTGTCAACTCTGATTTTATTGTTTTCCTTAACTATTAAAGGGAGAACAATTTTAATAAACATATCTTTTCTTTTTTTAGTGTTTGCAATATTTTTAATTTCATTTGGTAGAAGACCAATATCTATTGGTTTTACTAATTTTGTATTTCTTACATCTTTTAAATTATAATTTACCTCTTCAAACAATGAGTCAATCTCGGATGTTGTATATCTAACTAGATTAATTTCAGATTTATTTTCTTCTAGAATATCATATAATAAATCTCTTTCATCAGCATCTGCTGTTGTGTCTTCCTCAATTAGCGTATCTTTATTTAAAGTATTATTTAAAATGTTTTTTGAATTATTGGTAAATTCTTTGTTATTAAAATTTTTATCTGTAAAATTAATAATTATCGGCGCTACATAAAAGAATGAAATTATTATAAAAGAACTTAAAAAAAACCGTGAAACTATATCAAAGCTTTTATTTTTTAAAAAACCTGATTTTTTAAATTTTCTCATAATTAATTATTGTATAGCAACAACCTCTTTTACCTCTGGTAAATAATGACATAAAAGATTTTGAACACCTTGTTTTAAAGTCATTGTTGAACTAGGACAGCCTGAACAACTCCCTTGTAATTGTACCTTAACAATTCCGTCCTTAAACTCTTTAAATTTTATATCTCCACCATCTCTAGCAACAGCAGGTCTTATTTTCTCTTCAAGAATTTTTACAATTTTTGACTCAATTTCACTTAAATCTAAATCTTCTTCTTTTATATTTTCATCAATTACAAACTCTTTACCATCTGCATAAAAATCATTTATTAAAGAAATAACGATATGTTTTATTTCGTCCCACTTAATGTTTTCTTTTTTATTTACTGAAATAAAATCATGACCTAAAAAAATGCCCTCAACACCGTTTATTGACAAAATATTTCTCACCAATTCATTTTGCATATCTTCTTTATTTGTAATTTCATAAGGACCACTGTTTGAAACTTTCTTCCCAGGAAGAAATTTTAAAGAATTTGGATTTGGTGTTACTTCTGTTTGAACGAACATAAATTATATATAGTGAATATTTTAAAAATTAAAACTTGATAATAAATTTTTATTAAAAACCTACTATTTCTTTAATTCTTTCAATCTTTTTGGATGCAATTAAATTAGCTTTTTCAACTCCATCTAGAAGAATTTTATCTAAATAACTTTTATCTCCTAAAAGTTTTTTTATCTCATTAGAAATAGGTTCAATTTTATTCACAAGTTCTTCAGCTAATTGTTCTTTAAATTCTGAAAAGTTTTTACCTGCAAAATTTTTTACTGAGTTTTCTAATGTAGAATTAGTTAAACTTGAATAAATTCCTAAAAGATTCTTTGCCTCTAGTCTTTCATCAAGCTCTTTTATATCTTGTGGCATAGGCAAAGGATCAGTTTTCGCTTTTTTTATTTTATTTATTATTTGATCTTTGTTATCTGTTAAATTTATTCTACTTAAATCTGATAACTCTGATTTACTCATTTTTTTTGAGCCGTCTTTTAAACTCATTATTCTTGAAAATTCTTTTTGAATTAAAGGTTCAGGAACCTGAAGAAAATTTTCTACTTTAAAATCGTTATTAAATTTTTGAGCTATATCTCTACATAACTCCAAATGTTGCTTTTGATCATCACCTACTGGAACATGAGTAGCATCATATAAAAGAATATCAGCAGCCATTAAAACTGGATAAGAGTATAATCCTATGCTGGCTTTCTCTTTATCTTTACCAGCTTTCTCCTTAAATTGAGTCATTCTATTCAACCAGCCCATTCTAGCAACACAGCTTAATATCCATGCTCCTTCTGCATGAGCTGCCACTCTAGATTGATTAAAAATTATACTTTTTTTTGAATCTATTCCGCTTGCTATAAAAGTTGCAACAGTTTCCCGGATATTATTTTTTAATTCTTTAGGATCTTGCCTTACTGTAATGGCATGAAGATCAACAACACAAAAAATACATTTATTATCTTTATCGTTATTTAAATCTACAAAGTTTTTTATGGCACCTAAATAATTTCCAAGATGAAGATTACCTGTAGGCTGAACACCAGAGAATATTTTTTTACCCATAAAATTAATACTTTAATTTAATATCATTCATTTGAAAAGCTTTGATGAAATAACACAAAATTAAATAAAACAATAATCCTAATATAACTGATAAAACTAAGTAAAAAGATTTAATTGATTGATTAAATGCTAATTCGTTTTGAAAAAAATTTAACATAAAGTTAAAAAATATACCCATCATAATTGATGCAAAAATTATTTTAATAAATTTAATTAAAAATATTTGGTTAAAATAAAATAATTGTCGATTTTTTAAAAATATAAATAACAATATTGAATTAAACCATGATGAAATAGATGTGGCTATTGGAATGATTATAAAGCCAATTTCACTAAAATAATAAACACTAATAAAAATATTAAGTAATACTGATATTAAAGAAATATAAAATGGAGTTTTAGTATCATGGTTTGCAAAGAAAAAACTTGAAAATACTTTTATCAATGCAAAAGCAGGAAGCCCTAATGCAAAATAATATAACGCCAAACTTGAGTTGCTCACCGAATTTTCATTGAAAGATCCATAGCCAAATAAAGCTGAAATAATTTGTTCTGATCCTATGATTAAAGCGATAGTTGCTGGAAGACTTAAAAATAAACTTAATTCAAGAGCTTTATTTTGTATAAGCAAAATCTTTTTTTTTTTTCTAGATTGAATATGTTTTGAAAGCTGTGGAAGTATCACAACGCCAATCGCGATACCAGCTATAGCTAGGTTAATTTGATAAATCCTATCAGCATAATATAAATAAGATACCGCACTTGCTTGAAATGATGCAATTATTGTACCAATTAAAATATTTATTTGAGTGACACCTGATGAAAAAATACTTGGTAAAAGTTTTTTAAAGAAAAATTTCACTTTATTACTTACTTTTAATTCAAAACTAAATTTAAGTGAGTAATATTTAGATACGTATTTATACAAAAATATTAATTGTAAGAAACCAGCTAGAGAAACACCGTAAGATAAGTAATATACTAACTGATCACCTAGATTTTTTGAAAAAATTAATACTAAAATTAAAACAATATTTAATATTATTGGGGCTGCAGCAGCAGCTGCAAACTTATTGTATGAATTTAAGATTGCAGAAAAAAATGAGGCTAAACAAATAAAAAATAAAAAGGGGAAAGTAATTCTTGTTAAATTAATTGCTACCTCCATTTTTTCTAAATCACCCACAAATCCCGGAGCAATAATTGAAACAAATGCAGGCATAAAAATTTCAATTATTATTGTTAAAAATAACAATCCTAAAAAAAGGAGATTAAAAACATCGTTAGCAAATTTGTTTGATTGTTTTTTTCCCTTAATAATTTCTGATGAATAACTTGGAACGAATGCTGCATTAAAGGTACCTTCGGCAAACAATCTTCTAAAAGTATTTGGAATTCTAAATGCTACAAAGAAAGCATCGGCCAACATCCCTGTTCCTAGAAAAATTGCTATTAAAATATCTCTTAAATATCCCAACAATCTACTAATGATAGTATAAAAACCAAATGTGCCTGTTGACTTAAGTAAGTTCATAAATCATATTAGTCTTAATTTTACCCCAATTGTACACTTATTGTTATCAGAAATGAAAAAAACAAAAATCGATCATTACACAGATAAAGAAGCTTTAGATTTTCATAAAGACAAAAAACCAGGCAAGATTGAGATTATTTCATCAAAAAATATGACAACTAAGCGTGATCTTGCTTTAGCATATTCTCCAGGAGTTGCTGCTCCTGTAAAAAAAATAAGCGAAAACCCTGAAGCAGCTTATGATTACACAAGTAAAGGAAACCTTGTTGCTGTAATAAGTAATGGTTCAGCAATATTAGGGATGGGAAATTTGGGTGCTCTTGCATCAAAACCCGTAATGGAAGGAAAGGCTGTTTTATTTAAAAGATTTGCAGACATAGATTCTATCGATTTAGAAATTGATTGCAAAGACTCGGAAGAGATAATTAATTCAATAAAGAATTTTGCGCCTAGCTTTGGTGGAATAAATTTAGAGGATATAGCGGCCCCAGATTGTTTTATAATAGAGCAAAAATTAAAAGAAATTTTAGATATTCCTGTTTTCCATGATGACCAACACGGAACAGCTATTATAACAACCGCAGCATTAATTAATGCCTTAGATATTTGTGGTAAATCTATCAAAAAAATTAAAGTTGTAGTTAATGGTGCTGGAGCTTCAGCTCAAGCCTGTACTGAGTTATTTAAAAATTCAGGAGTAAAATCTGAAAACATAATAATGCTAGACAGAAAGGGGGTTATTTATGAAGGAAGAACTGAGGGAATAGATCAGTGGAAATCTAGATATGCAGTTAAAACTAAACATAGAACTTTAGAGGATGCCGTTAAAGGTGCAGATGTTTTTTTAGGATTATCTGCAAAAGGTGTTCTAAAAAAAGAGATGGTTAAGTCTATGGCAAAAAATCCAATTATATTTGCTTGTGCTAATCCTGATCCAGAAATTACCCCTGAGGAAATTAGTGAGGTTAGAAAAGATGCAATTGTTGCAACAGGGAGATCAGATTATCCCAATCAAGTAAATAATTTAATTGGATTTCCTTACATTTTTCGAGGAGCTTTAGATGTTAGATCCAAAACAATAAATGAAGAAATGAAAGTTGCTGCAGCTAATGCAATAGCTAAACTTGCGAGAGAAGAGGTTCCTGATGAAGTGGTTGCTGCTATGGGTGGAGAAAGACCTCATTATGGAAAAGATTATATTATTCCATCAACATTTGATCCAAGATTAATTAGTGTAATACCAGCGGCTGTAGCAAAAGCAGCAATAGATAGTGGAGTGGCTAGAAAAAATATAGATGATTTTGATGTTTATAAAGATCAGCTAAAACAAAGACTAGACCCAACAGTAACCATTATGCAAGGTATAAATTCATTTATTAAGAAAAATCAAAAAAAAATTGTTTTTGCAGATGGTGAAGATGAAAATACTTTAAAAGCAGCTATAGCATTTAAAAATTCAAAATTAGGTATTCCAATCCTGGTTGGTAAAGAAAGTAAAATTAAAGAACAGATTAAAAATATTGGTTATAGTGAAAATTTTGATATTGAAATTGTTAATTCAAAAGATGAAGAAAAGAGAAAAAGATACGTTAAAAATTTATTTGAAAAATTACAAAGAGAGCAAGGATTATTAGAACGAGATTGTGACCGAATGATCAGAAATGATAGAGTTGTTTGGGCTACTAGTATGGTTGCCTGTGGCGATGCAGATGGTGCTGTAACAGGCAATACAAGACGATTTGGTGCTTCACTTGAAAAAATTAATCAAGTTGTTGATGTAAGAAAAGGCGAAATTATGTTTGGTTTAAACATGATCGTTCATAAAGGGAGGACTATTTTTGTTGGTGATACGAGTGTCCATGAATATCCAACTTCTGAACAAATGGCTGAAATTGCTATATCTACAGCAAGAGTAGTTAGACTTTTTGGATTTAATCCTAAAGTTGCTTTTGTATCCCACTCTACATTTGGACAACCTCTTACTAGTAGAACAAAACACATTCGAAACGCGGTTGAAATATTAAAAGAAAAAAAAGTAGACTTTGAATTTGATGGAGATATGCAGCCTGATGTTGCTCTTAATCCAGAGTATGAGGAACTTTATCCTTTTGCAAAAATAGTTGGTAAAGCAAATATTTTAATAATGCCTGGACAGCATAGTGCAGCAATTTCATATAAACTGATGAAAACAATTGGAGAAACAAAAGTTATTGGACCATTATTAATTGGACTTGGTCTACCAATAGAAATTGCACCTTTAAGATCATCAACTTCTGAGATACTCAACTTAGCATCGATTGCTGCTTATTCTTCCCAAGTAATTGATTATAAAAAATAATTACTCTCTTTGAATTCTTAAGTCTTCAACAAGTATTATACTTGCGATCACGTCTTCGACATCAAGTATTTCTTTTGCTTCACTTATAACTAAATTTTTTTCTTCAGAGGTAAGTGCAATACCATAAATATAAATTTTCTTTTTATAAGTATCAATTTGATAATTAGTTGACTTAATATTTTTATTTACAATTAATGCAGTTCTTAATTGTGATGTAATTAATAAATCCTTTGCAGACTGTTGAAAATTAAACTCTTCTTTAATTTTGATATCATTTCTGACAGATCTGGCTCCTTTTGTCTCCCACGCTATTTTTGTTATTAAAAGCTTTTCTTCAGGATTATCTACTTTTCCTGTTATGAAAATTCTTCCATCTAATACTTTTGCTTTAACTGATAAAAAATATTTTTGATCTCTTGCTATTAATTTTGATGCTATACTTTTCTGCATAATTGAATCATCAATCTGTGTACCAACAGTTCTTGGATCCATTGCAACAGATACCCCTGTTCCAAAAATACCTTTGGAGCCCACACCTGCAGCACAGCCCGTTAAAAGCAATCCTATCAGAAGTATAATTAGTAATTTAATTTTCATTTTTTAACTTTAAACAATAATTGTATATCACTTTTTTTTGTATATTTTTATTTTCGTTAATTAATTCAGTTATTTCTCTGGTGCTTAATTTATGAATCATTTTTTTTATAATATTCTTATCTGATTCACTTAATTTTTGAGACATATTTTTAACTGTTTTTTTTTCAGAAATAACAACTGTAAGTTCACCTTTTGGCTCTTTTATAAATAATTCTAGTTCATCTACATTTTTTCGAATAAATTCCTCATAAATTTTTGTAATTTCTCGACAAAAAATTATTTTTCTGCTCTTAAAATTTTTTTTAATTTCTGGAATAATTTTGTTTATTTTTTTTGGAGAAACAAAAAAAACTAAGGTATTTTCAAATTCTGAAAGTTTTTTTAATTCGTTTGCTAATAGCTGTTTCTTTTCTGGAAAAAAACCGTAAAAAAAGAATTTATCTGAAAATCCACTTATTGATACAGCTGCAGCAACAGCTGAAGGTCCAGGAATAGGAAATATTTTTATCTCGTTATCAATGCACTCATTTACTAAAATTGAACCTGGATCAGAAATACTAGGTGTACCTGCATCAGATATCAAAGAAATTGTTTTTCCAGATTTTAGATATTCAATAATTTTTGTTACATTTTTTTTCTCATTAAATTTATGATTTGAAATTAATTTTGATTTTATTTGATATTTATCTAAAAGATTTTTTGAAACACGAGTATCTTCGCATAAAATGTAATGAGATTGCTGTAAAACTTCAATTGCTCTAAACGTTATATCCTTAAGATTTCCTAATGGGGTTGATACCAGATAAAGACCATTTTCGTATTCTTTTAATTTAAATTGTGGTTTTATGATCATAATTCAGCTTAAAAAATATTATATTAGCATCAAAATGATCAAATTAATTAAAATTATTTATTTTATTTTTTTAAGTTTTTACTTTCTGTTTTTTTCAACTGTTAGTGCTCAAGAAAAAATTAAGATAGGATTATTGGTACCTATGACAGGAGAAAATAAGTCTATTGGAGAGTCAATCATTAAAGCGGTTGGATTAGCTGTGAAAGATATTAATAATAATCTTATAGAAATCTATCCAAAAGATACAGCAACTAAAGCAAACCAGACTTTAAAATCAGCATTTGAATTAAGTCAAATGGGAATAAAAGTTGTTATTGGTCCCGTGTTCTATGAAAGTTTAACTTATTTAGATGAAATGAAAGATTTAACATTTTTATCATTAACAAATAAAACTCTAGACCTTCCAAAAAATGTAATCTCTGCTGGAATTAATTCTACATCACAATTTAATACAATAAAAAAATTTTTAGAAACTAATCAAATACAAAGAACTATTTTTTTAACACCAATACAAGATTATGAGTTTGAAGTTAAAAAAGGAATGAAAAATTCAAAAATTAAAATTTATAAAGATTATGAATATAATACCGAGCCCACAAAACTAACAAAACAAATAGAAGAGATTACAAACTATAGAATAAGAAAGCAAAATTTAGAAGATGAAATAAAAAGGGTGAAAAATTCAAATGACCCAAATAAAGAAAAAAAAATAAAAAGACTTGAAAAAAGATACACTCTAGGTGGTTTAAACTTTGATGCAGTAGTAATTGCGGATTTTGATGAAAGTCTAAAAAGTGTATCTACATCACTTTTATATACTGACGTACTTCCAAAAAATAAATATTTTATAACTTTAAATCAATGGTTTGATGAAAGTTTATTAACCGAAACTGATATTCAGCCATTATA
>CACDQA010000002.1 GCA_902554745.1 uncultured Pelagibacteraceae bacterium | reverse complement strand
TATGAGCTATATAATTTGCATTTAGTATTGCAATTTCAGTAGCTAATTTTAAACCTTCAGAACCCATCATTTTAATATACATCCAGGAAATTGATAAAATACTTGAACTTCCCCAAGGTGCTGCTGAAACTGCTCCTATTCCTGTGGCAGGTCCACAATCCTTAACAACTGGATGATTAGGCAAATAAACTTGTAAATGTCTTTTACACGCAATTGGTCCCATTCCTGGTCCTCCACCACCATGTGGAATACAGAATGTTTTGTGTAAGTTTATGTGACAAACATCTGGACCAAAATTTCCAGGTCTTGCTATACCAACAAGCGCATTTAAATTTGCACCATCCATATAAACTTGACCACCGTGTTTATGAATTAACTCACATATATCTGTAATTTTTTCCTCAAATACTCCGTGAGTAGACGGATAAGTGACCATTAATGCTCCAAGATTTTCAGAATGCATTTCTGCTTTTTTCTTTAAATCTTCAAAATCAACATTTCCTTCTTTATCACAATCAACAACGACAACTTTCATTCCAACCATTTGTGCACTAGCAGGATTGGTTCCATGTGCTGAACTTGGTATTAAACATATATTTCTATTTTCCTCACCTCTATCTAAATGATATTTTCTAATAACCATTAATCCTGCATACTCCCCTTGAGCGCCTGCATTTGGCTGAAGTGAAACACCAGAAAAACCAGTAATTGATCTAAGCCAATTTTTAAGATCAGTGAATAAATCTCTATATCCTTCCATCTGCTCAATAGGCACAAATGGATGAGGCTCTGCTAATTCTCTCCATGAAATAGGTATCATTTCTGCAGTAGCATTTAATTTCATAGTACATGAGCCAAGTGCAATCATAGTTCTATTTAAAGCTATATCCTTATCTTCTAATTTTTTTAAATATCTAAGCATCTCTGTTTCCGAATGATAAGAATTAAAAACAGGATGTTCTAAATATTTTGAAGTTCTTAATAAATTTTTTGGAAGATTGGGTAAACTTACTGTTGGATCTTCCTTTTTAATTGATTCTGCTGCATTAAAAATTTTTAGTAATTGATTTACTCTATAAACATTTTTCTTTTCATCAAAAGAAACAGCTAGCATTTCAGAATTTACTCTTCTAATGTTTACCTTTTGATCTAAAGCATTTTTAAAGATTTGATCAGTTTTATCTTTAGTAACAATTGTAACTGTATCAAAGAAATGATCTGAATATATTTCATATCCTGATTGTTTTAATTTATCTGCAAAGTTTTTAGCTAATTGAGAGACTCTCTCAGCTATAATTCGGATACCCTCGGGACCATGATAAATAGCATATGCTGCTGACACAATTGCCAACAAAGCTTGAGCAGTACAAATATTACTTGTAGCTTTATCTCTTCTTATATGTTGCTCCCTAGTTTGTAATGATAATCTGTATGCTTTGTTTCCATGTCTATCAACAGAGACACCCACAATTCTTCCTGGCATAGATCTTTTGTATTCGTCTTTTGTTGCAAAGAAGGCAGCATGAGGTCCACCGTAACCCATAGGAATTCCAAATCTTTGAGAACTTCCAACTGCAATATCAGCACCTAATTCTCTTGGTGTTTTTAATTTAGCAAGTGCTAATAAATCACAAGCTAATATTGCTTTACCATTTATTTTATGAATTTTACTAATTGCTTCACTAGGATCTTTTATATCTCCTAAAGTTCCTGGATATTGTAATATACCACAAACTAAATCTTCCTTTAATTGACCTAATACTTCATCTTCATTTCCAACAAGTACTTTTAATCCCATTGGTTCTGCTCTTGTTTGGATTACATCTATTGTTTGTGGGTGACAATTTTCTGAGACAAAAACTAAATTACTATCTTTTTTATTTAATCTATGACTTAACCCCATTGCTTCTGCAGCCGCTGTTCCTTCATCTAATAAAGATGCATTTGCAATATCCATTCCTGTAAAATCAACTATCATTTGTTGGAAATTAAGCAGCATTTCTAATCTTCCTTGAGCTACCTCGGGTTGATAAGGTGTATATGAAGTGTACCAACCTGGATTTTCTAAAATATTTCTTAAAATTACATATGGCGTATAAGTGCCATAATAACCCATCCCTATAAAGTTAGAGTAAATTTGATTTTTTTTCGAAATCGCTTTTAATTTTCTTAATGCTTCATATTCTGAATTAGACTCACCAATATTTAATTCATCTTTCAATTGGATCTTTTCTGGAACTGTACTTTTGATTAAATCATCTAGTGATTTGTAATTAAGTTCCTTAAGCATTTTATTTTGATCTTCATTCGAAGGTCCAATGTGCCTTTTTAAAAAATCTTTCTGAGAATTATGTAACATTAGCTGGCACTCTCCTTTGCAAATTTATCGTATTCTTCTTTGTTCATTAGGCTATCCATTTCAGATTGATCTTTCATTTTAAGTTTAAAAAACCATGCTGAACCCTCTGGATCTTCATTAATTTTAGACGGATCATCGACAATAGCTTGATTAGTATCTACTACCTCGCCACTAACTGGAGTATAAACATCACTAGCAGCTTTCGTAGACTCTACTACTCCTGCTGTACCATCTTTTTCAACATTAGATCCTTTTTCAGGAAGTTCTGCAAAAACTATATCTCCAAGCATTTCTGTTGCATGTTTTGTAATTCCTATTGTGGCTACATCTCCTTCTAAAGTAATCCACTCATGTTCTTTTGAAAATTTTACTTCACTCATTAATTTACTCCTTTCACATAATTTTTTTTATAAAATGGTAATGCACAAACATTTGCTGGATGTTTTTTCCCTCTTACCTCAAGCAAAATCTTAGTATCAATTTTTGAAAAATCTTTATTAACATAACCCATCGCTATAGGACCATTTACGCTTGGTCCAAACGTGCCACTAGTTATCTCTCCGATTTGTGTATCTGTATCATCAAATATTTTAGTTTTTTCTCTAGCAATCAATCTACCTTCGGGTTTAATCCCTACTCTTATTTGGTTTGCTCCATCTTGCATTTGGTTCATAATTTTTTTCGATCCAATAAAACCCCCATTTAATAATCTAGATTTTGAGATTGCCCATCTAAGGTTAGCCTCAACTGGTGTTTTATTAATATCTAATTCGTGACCATATAAACATAATCCAGCTTCTAATCTCAAGGTATCTCTTGCCCCAAGTCCTATAAGTTGTGCTCCCCTTTCTATTAAATTTTCAACGAATTTTTCAGCTTTATCGTTAGAAATTGAAATTTCAAATCCATCTTCCCCTGTATAACCTGATCTTGTGACAAATAATTTTTGATTATCAGAATCGAACCAGTTTCCTGTCATAAAATTTAGTTGATCAACCCCATTTATGATTGAGTTTAAAATTTCAACAGACTTAGGTCCTTGAATTGCTATCAAAGATCTATGGTTATCTAAATTCATTTTAAATTTCGAACCTAGTAAATTAGATAAAATCTCAAAATCTTTATCTTTGCATGCAGCATTTAAAATAATTAAATACCCCTGCTCTATTTTAGTAATGATTAAATCATCATAAATTCCAGCATCTTGATTCATTAAAAAACTATACTTAGAGCAGTTTAGTTTTAGATTTTTCAAATCTAATGGAAAAATTTTTTCTAATTCTTCAGTTAAACTTTCATCACCATATATAAATAGCTGGCCCATATGAGATACATCAAATATTCCAGAGTGGGATCTTGTGAATTTATGCTCTTCAATAATACCTTTGCTATACTGAATTGGCATTTCATAGCCAGCAAATTCAACAAACTTAGCGTTATTACTTTGATGAAGTTTATTTAGTGATGTTTTTTTTATTTCCATATTAACTCTTTTTGCCCCCTCTGTCTTGGTGCCTGAGAGATTTGCTCCGTCGGCGAGAATAATTCTCTTTCCAGAGTTAATATGTACGGTCCTTTTGCCTGAGAGTTTCCGGGGTGGTTGCTCCTTCGGCGCTACAAAAGTAGTCTCTCCCGTATATAAATTTATAACACATTTAAAATATTTATGTGAAATTTATTTAGCTACCTTTTTGACAAGTAATGGTGACAAAAACTGTATAACTACCGCTGTTATAACTACCGCTCCACCAAAAAGTACTGTAAGTGGCGGGTTTTCGTTTGCAAACATCCATGCCCACAAAGGTCCTAGAACAGCTTCAGTTAACATAATGATTCCAACAAATGCTGAAGGAGTTGATCTTGCTCCAATTGTTATAAGTATAAATCCAAGTCCAACTTGAAAAAATCCTGCAATAAAACCTAAAAAAATATCATTTGTTGAAACCAAAATACTTGGTGACATGAACAAACCTATTAGTGTTGCAAAAATTCCAGCAACCAGTTGCAAAGGTATCATGTCGACTTTTGGATATTTTCTTACAATTAAAATTAAGATTGCAAATGATATTGGCATAATAAATGCAACTAAGTTTCCAGTCATTTGACCTGGTGTTAGTGAACTTCCCAACATTAAAATGATACCAGCTACTGCTATAATAATGCAAGTTAATGTAATTTTTGAAATTTTTTCTTTTAAAAATACATAACCAAAAATTGCTAAAAACAAAGCTTGAGTTTGAATTATAAAGTTTGCATTAGCTACTGTTGTTTCATACATAGCAAATACATAGCTAGCAAATCCAATGGATAAAATTATACCTCCAAATAAACCTGGAATTCCAGATTTATAAAGAGCACTAAAAATTTTTCCTTTGTAAGTAAAGATTAAAAAAATTGTAATTACTCCAATAAAGAAAAGTGATCTCCAAAATAATATTTGCCAAAGTGTAGATCCGTCAAAAGACTTAACAATTAAACCTCCAAAACTTAATGCACAAGCTCCTAAAAAAACTAAAAAAGGACCTGGTATTTTTGATAAAAAATTCATTAAATTTGTGATAATAAATTTTGAGTTTCCATTTCATATAACTTAAATAAAGTCTCTGCATCAGATAAATTAATCTCTTTAAATTTTATTTTTGAACCAGGAGACATCTGTACCAATCGGTCATAATCGACACTAGCCACAACTCCAATTTTTGGATAACCACCAATAGTACCATGATCTGAAAGCATTATAATTGGATTTCCGTCCGCCGGTACTTGGATTACACCTTTAATCAAACCCTCTGATTTTATGTTGGTATTCACAATATTATCAATTTTAGGTCCCTCTAGTCTCATACCCATTCTGTCTGAAAGTTTGGATACTGTGAATTCCTTTTCATAAAATATTTTTTTACCTTCTTCAGAAAAGTAATCAAAATTAGTGCCTTTGATCACCCTTATGTTTTCTATTTTGGTATTAATGTAATTAGTTTTTTTAATATCCTTATTTGAATTTATTTTTTTTAAATTAATTTTTTGACCTACATCCAATTTTTTTCCATCATTAGATCCAATATTTGCTTTCGTATTTATAGAACAACTATTCCATTGGAATTTTACATCGAACTCTCCACCTAATGCTAAATATCCATAAACTGATTTATTTGTAGATATGATATTTATCTCATCTCCATTTTCAATTTGATAGCTTTCGTAACAATTACCCTCAATTTCAGTATCTTTTTTTTTAATTGAAAAAATTACATCTCCAGTGATGGCACAATTAATTTTTTCTCCGGAATATTTTAAATGAGGACCTTGATATGCAAACTCTATGACCGCAGAGTCTAAATTATTATTAACAAGTTTATTAGCTATAAGATAATTTCTATTATCCATAGCACCACTAAATGGTATGCCAATATGATAAAGATGACCCCTGCCTTTATCTTGAAAGGTGGTATTAATTCCAGGTCTAATTATTTCTAAATAATTGCTACTCATTATAATTTTTATACTGATCTAAAGTAATTTCCTTGAAAACTACTGTGTCTCCTGGATTAATTAGGTTTGGTTTGTCTTCTTTTGAACTATCAAAAACATCTAAAGGAGTATTTCCCAAAATATTCCACCCACCTGGACTTTCAAATGTATAAATGTTTGCAAATTGCTCAGTTAATGCAACAGATCCCTTGGGTACTTTTACTCTTGGGGTTTCTAAACGTTGAGCTCGCATATTCTCATCTAAATCACCAAGAAAAGGCATGCCAGCAATAAACCCTGTCATGTAACAAAAATATTCCTTATTTAAAAAATTTTCTAAAATTTTTTCTCTACTTAATTTTAATATTTCTTCCAATCTTTTAATGTCCATTGAAAAATTTTCATGACAACAAACTGGTATTTCTAATTTTTTTGAATTTATATCTTTTGAGTCTTGAGCATTAATGTTTTCAACATAATTTTTTACTTCTTTAAAATTTGTTTTTTTTAGATCATAAGAAATAATTAGTTTATTATAAGAAGGTGTTAAATTATTTATCCCTTCAAATTTTTTTTCTTTAATAGTTTTAAAATATTTTATTACTTGTGAATTAATTGATTTATTTACTTCATTACCAAAATCACAGTACAAAGCTGCGTCACCAAGATTTGATATATTTTTTATCATGTCATGTTATACTTAACATTGAAGACTATGGAAATTAATATAAATTGCGATTTAGGTGAAAAATCAAAACATCATTCAAATAAGTATGATCCAGATTTACTAGAAATAGTTAATTCTGCAAATGTCGCATGTGGTTATCATGCGGGTGATGATGAGTCGATGAATCAGGTAGTTCAAATTTCAAAAAAAAATGGTGTTAGTATTGGAGCACATCCGTCATTTAATGACCCTGAAAATTTTGGCAGGCAAAGAATTAATCTTCCACCTAATGATGTAAGGCAATTGATTATTGATCAATATGAAATTCTTCAAAAAATTGCTCAAGATCATGGAGAGAATGTTACTCACATAAAACCACACGGTGCTTTGAATAATATGGCTTGTGAGGATATAAATTTAGCTACTACTTTAGCAAAAGCTATAAACGAAATTAGTAAAGATTTAATTTATTTGGTTCCTACAGGATCTAAAATGGAAGAAGCAGCCAAAAAACTAAACATGCGTATAGCTTGTGAAATTTTTGCAGATAGAAATTATGAGGATGATGGTAATTTGGTTTCTAGAAAAAAACCACACGCTCTTATTACTGATCCGGAAGAAGCTAAAAAACACGTATTAAATATGGTAAAAAATCAGTCACTTAATTGTCACAGTGGAAAGCAAATACCTTGTGAAATAGACTCTGTATGCATACATGGGGATAATGAAAGTTCATTGTCTACTGCAAAATCAATTAGGAAAAATTTAATAGAAAATGGACTTCAATTAAAACCACTTAACCAAATGAAAAAATTTATATGATCAAAAAAACTTTTTATTCACTTTTGTTTTTAGTTTTACTATCAACAAATTCGTATTCTGCAGGATCAGAAGGTACTAGTAAAGTAAAATCAGATTACACTCAGGCTGTTACTTTAATTAAAGCAGCTAAGAAATATGAAAAAAAAGGAAAAACAGAAAAAGCTAATAAAAGATATGAAAAAGCTCAAGCCTTGTTAATCAAATCAAACAAAAAAAAACCACTCCAAGCAGATACTTTAAACTATCTTGGGTTTACAACTAGGAAACTTGGAGATTTTGAAAATGGAGAAAAATATTATCTTTTAGGTTTGGAAATTGATCCAAATCATGTTGGTATTAACGAATATTTAGGTGAATTATACGTTGTTACAAATAGATTAGATTTAGCAAAAGAAAGATTAAAAGTATTAGAAAGTTGTAATTGCGAAGAGTATACAGAGTTAAAAGAAATTATTGCTGGAACAAAACAATCAAAATATTAATTTATATTTTGAACCATTTGTTGAGGCATCCATAATGCAATTTCAGGGAAAATAACAACAAGAACAACTGCGAGTATCATTAATAAAAATAATGGAAAAGCACTTCTTGCAATAAATCCCATATCTTTGTTGGCCATTCCTTGTAAGACAAATAAATTAAATCCTACTGGTGGTGTGATTTGAGCCATCTCAACTACGATAACTAAAAATATTCCAAACCAAATCATGTCAAAACCAGCCTGTCTTATCATTGGCTCAATGATTGCCATTGTTAATACTACGGCTGAAATTCCATCAAGAAACATTCCAAGAATAATATAAAAAATCATTAATACAAAAATTAATACATAAGGTGATAGCTCCATATTTTGTATCCAGATAGCTAGATTTCTTGGAAGACCAGTAAATCCCATAGCTAATGATAAAAATGTAGACCCAGCTAAAATAAAAGCAATCATACAAGAAGTTTTAGTTGCTCCCAATAAGGATTGTTTAAATGTTTCAATAGTTAAGCTCTTTTGAAAGTAAGATAAAATTAAAGCCCCTACTACACCTAAAGAAGCAGCCTCAGTTGCTGTAGCAACTCCAGTGTATATTGATCCAATAACAGCTGATATTAAAATAATTACTGGTAATAATTGTTTTGATTTTTTTATTTTTTCTAGAAAAGAAAAACTTTCTACATATTTTGGCATATTTTTTTTATTTATTAAAGACCATATAATCACATAAGACATAAATATAAGTGCAATCATTATCCCTGGAATAATTCCAGCAATAAATAGCTTTGCTATGGACTCTTGAACAGTTACTCCATAAATTATTAATATTATTGAAGGGGGAATAAGAAGTCCTAAAGTTCCTGAGCCTGCTAGACTACCTAACAAAATTTTTTCTGGATATTTTCTTTTTCTTAGTTCTGGGATAGACATCTTACCTACAGTTGCAACGGTTGCAGCAGAAGAGCCAGAAATTGCTGCAAAAAGTGCACAACCAACAACATTTACATGAATTAATCCACCTGGTAATTTTTGCATCCATGGTGATAGTCCAGCAAATAAATTTTCAGATAACTTTGTCCTAAATAATATTTCACCCATCCAAACAAACAATGGTAAAGCTGTTAATGTCCATGATGATGAGGTTCCCCATATTGTAGTTGCCATGGCATCGCCTACTGGTCTTGAAGTAAATAACATCATTCCAATTGTCGAAACTCCTATCATGCTTATTGCTACCCAGACGCCAGATCCAAGAAAAAATAAAAGTACACTTATAAAAAATATTATGAGAAATATTTCAGTCATTCTTACTTAAAATCGTTAAAATAAATTTATGTAAAACAGCTATAAAAAAAATTAATGATCCGATAGCAACACTAGTCTGAGGTATCCAAATTAAGATCTCATCTGCACCTTCGCTTCTCTCTTGAAAGTCATAAGAGATTAATAACATTTTCCATAAGTAAAAAGACAAATAACCTGAAAAAATTGTTGCTACCATCAGACACCATATTTCTAAAAATCTCTTATAAGATGAAGAGGCTTTTTCTAAAAAAAGAGTAATTCGAATATGTCCACCCTCAACAAAAGTAAAAGCTAAAGCATAAAAAGAGGCTGCAGCCATGCAGTAGCCTGAGTACTCAGCTAAACCTCTTATGTAAAAACCAAAAATCCTTGAGGAAATTCCAATTAAAATAAAAACTGCAATTAGTATTAAGAAAAAAGCAGCTAAATATCCTGAAAATTTATAAAGTTTATTTAGATTATTGTTTATTGATTGAAACATTTAGTAAAAAGGCCAACTTACTACAAGTTGGCCTTTTTTTTAAGACTATTTATTTGTAAGCAGATAAAACTGCAGCACCTCTGTCTCCAGCTTTTGCTTTCCATTCTTCAGACATTGTTGATCCAACTTTTTCAAAATGTTTTTTCAAAGCTGAATTAACTTCGCCTACGTCCATTCCAGCATCTGCTAAAGCTTTCTTGTCTCCAGTATTACCTTGTTTAGATAATTCCCAACCCTTTTCTTCAGCAATTGCTGCTTGGTTCATTACTAGATCTTGAGTTGCTTTATCAAGTTTATTCCAAGCTGCTTTATTAGCTATGATCATGTTTTTTGGAAACCATGCTGCTATATCATAAAAATATTTAACACCATTTTCCCAAATCTTGCTATTTTTACCAGTTGTAGGAGAAGTAATCATACTTTCCACTGCACCTGTAGAAAAAGCTTGGCTAATTTCAGCTGCTTCAATTTTAGTTGGCGCCATTCCTGTTAATTCTGCAATTCTAATCGTTGCAGAGTTGTATGCTCTAAATTTTAATCCATTTAGATCACCAACTTTTTTGATTTGCTTTTTACTGTAAAGTCCTTGTGCAGGCCATGGCACTGCATAAAGAAATACCAATCCTTTTTCATCAAGACTCTTGACAATATATGGTTTTGAAGCTTCATATAATTTCATAGCATCATCATAAGTAGTTGCTAAGAAAGGTAATGAGTCAATTTCATATAAAGGATCTTCTTTTCCAAGAGCAGACATAAATCTTTCACCAATAGGTGCTTGACCTGTTCTTACAGCTCTGAAAATTTCACCACCTTTAAATAATGAGCCACCTGGATGGGTAACGATTGTAAGTTTTCCACCACTTTTTTCAGTTACATTCTTTGCAAATTCTGTTGCATTAGCAGAATGAAAGTTTCCAGCACCATAAGCTAGTGCCATATCCCATTTTTCAGCTAAAGAAACGTTTGCAAATAATAACACTGAAGTAATTATAGATATAAATAATTTGAATAATTTCATCTATCCTCCTTTTTAAAATTAACATTTAATTATCTCTTAGAGGTTAAATCAATAAAATTATCATTATGGTCTCATTGAAAAATTGTCAGATTATACTATTATAATGTTATCTTGATTGAAGAGCTCATAATTTTAACCAATATAATTTTTATCACAATTATATTAACAGCAGATAATGCGGTAATAGTTGGGTCTATTGCTTCAAATTTTGTTCCAAAAAATAGAAAACAAATAATTCTTTGGGGTGTAATTGGAGCCTTTGTTTTTAAAATTTTTTTTGCAATTTTTGCGACTTTTTTATTTGAATTTTATTTTATAAAAATTTTGGGTGGTTTATTATTAATTTGGATTGTAAATGATTTAAGAAAAGATTTACTAGACATTAAAAAAGTAAAACCTACTACTAAAAAAGGAAAAGAGCCTTCATACATTAGCAGCATTGGAAAAGTATTATTTGCAGATATCATGATTAGTTTTGATAATGTCATTGGCGTAGTTGCGGCAGCAAAAGGATATTTTGGATTTATGATATTTGGACTGATGTTATCAGTTGTTTTAACTGGTGCTTTAGCGACATATATGGCTAATTATATACAAAGACATATTTGGATAGCTTATATCGGATTAGTATTTATCTTAATTGTTGGTCTACAATTAGTAATAGGTGGATTGGTTGATCTTGAAATATTAAATATTAATGAAGAATTTAAAAAATACTTTTAATTAAAAAGAATTTTTTTTATTAGGAAATTTAATTTTTCTTACTTCTTTTGAATAATTTGAAACAGCTTTAGAAATATTATTTCTTATATTGGCATATTTTTTTACAAACTTATAATTCGTTGGATTTAAGCCAATTAAATCATCAAAAACTAATATTTGACCATCACAATATTTAGAAGCTCCTATACCAATAGTTGGTATCTTTAAATTTTGCGTGACAAGCTTTGCTAAAGAAGTTTCAACACATTCTAAAACAATTGAAAACACTCCAGCTTTTTCTAATAATTGTGAGTCTCTTATAATGTTGTTTCTCTCTAACTTTTTTTTTCCTTTAAATTTGAAAGTTTTATCTGACTGCGGAAGCAACCCTAGATGGCCCATGACTGGAATTTTGTTTTTAACTAAAGATTTGATTATTTCATAAATTTTTTTTCCACCTTCTAATTTTACACCATCACACTTTGTTTTTTTCATTATTTGTTTTGCATTTTTCACTGCCTCTTTAGGAGTTCGATAAGTGTTATGTGGCATATCAACAATCATTAAACTTTTTTTTATACCCATTCTCACACTTTTAGAATGTTCAATCATAGTGCTCAAATTTACTTCTCTTGTAGATATATAATTGTATAAAACCGAACCAAGTGAGTCTCCTACTAAAATTAAATCACAATAATTATCTAATATAGAAGCAATATTTTTTGAATAGGCAGTTAGACTAACTATTTTTGACTTATTTTTTTTTGCAATAAATTTTTTAATTTTACTCATTTATAAATTCTTGGTTCTTATAAGCTTTCAAAAGCTTTTTAGATATAGATAGTTTCTTTGCAATAGGAGATTTTTCGTCAATAATTCTCCAAAAAGGAAGTTTTGGTTTTTTAGTTTTTTTTTTAATTTGTTCCTCTAATGATGCCTCTATAGCAATTCTTAAAAAAATCCCTGTAGATACTGGGCACGTTTTGTTAGCTTTGGCTTTTTTAGCTAAAGCTTCTCTCATTTCAATAACTGTCTTTTTTTTACCTTTAGGAATTTTATGAATATATTTTGCTATTGAACTTGGAGATGAAATTAGCATCGTTTCACCCTTCTTAATATCTGCAAAATTAAAAGTTAATTTTTTAATTTTTTCCTTGTATGGTTTGTTAAACTTAGCAATCCACATTAGAAAAATATTACCAGGTACCAGTATTCTCCATTGAAGCCCAAGGCTCTTTAGGTTCTAAATTTCCCTCTTGAAGTATTTCAATTGAAATTTTGTCTGGTGATCTAACAAAAGCCATATGACCATCTCTTGGCGGTCTATTAATCGTGTAGCCCATGTCCATTAATCTTTGGCAAGTTTCATAAATATTATCTACTCTATAGGCAAGATGACCAAAATTTCTTGAACCTTCTCCAAGCTCATCACCATCCCAATTATATGTTAATTCTATTTCTGCTTTTTCATCATTTGGTGCTGCAAGAAAAATTAAAGTAAATCTTCCTTTTTCATTTTCCATTCTTCTTGTTTCTTTTAAACCAAGCCCTTCGCAGAAAAATCTTAGGGACTCATCCACGTCTTTAACTCTAATCATTGTGTGTAAATATTTCATAATGTTAATTTATAATTAAAAACTACTCTAATTCAATAGTGCTTGGTGGTTTTGAAGTAACATCATACACTACTCTATTTATACCTCTTATACTGTTAACTATTTTATTTGAAATAGTTTGCATAAAAGACTTTTTAAATTCATAATAATCTGCTGTCATTCCGTCTTCAGATGTAATTGCTCTTAATAAACATAAATATTCATAGGTTCGATTATCTCCCATAACACCTACAGTTTTAACTGGCAGCAATGCTGCATATGCTTGCCAAATCTTATGATAAAGACCGTGATCTTTTAAAGCTTGAATAAAGTAAAAATCAGCTTCTTTTAAAATTTTAATTTTTTCATTAGTTATTATGCCTGGCATTCGAATTGCTAAGCCTGGTCCAGGAAAAGGATGTCTTGAAATAATTTCTTTACTTAAATTTAACTCTAATCCTAATTTTCTTACCTCATCCTTAAATAAGAATTTTAGTGGTTCTACTAATTTTAAATTCATTTTTTTTGGTAAGCCACCGACATTATGGTGTGATTTAATTTTAGAAGTTTGGCTTCCAGTAACTGATTTACTTTCAATCAAGTCCGGATAAAGGGTGCCCTGAGCTAAAAATTTAACATTTTTAATTTTCTTAGCATACCGCTCAAATATTTTAATAAATAAATTACCAATTATTTTTCTTTTTTTTTCTGGATCAGAAACATTTTTTAATTTTTTTAAGAATTCCTTTTCAGCATTTACATAAATTAAATTCATTTTTAAACGCTTCTTAAAAGTTTGAACTACTTGGACTTCCTCATTTTTTCTTAAAAGGCCAGTGTTTACAAAAATACAATAAAGTTTTTTACCAATAGCTTTATTCAGTAATTGAGCGACCACACTACTGTCTACACCTCCTGATAATGCACAAATAACTTTGTTATTTCCAAGTTGTTTTCTAACATCTTTAATAAGCTGATTTTTTTGATCCTTAGAGGACCAATTTCTTTTAATTTTACAAATTAAAAAAATAAAATTACTTATTAATTTTTTTCCATTCTCTGTGTGAGTCACCTCTGGATGAAATTGTACCCCATAATATTTTTTAATTTTATTTTCAACAATTGCAAATTTTGAATTTGTGCTCGATGCAACAACTTTAAAATTTTTAGGCAGTTTTGAAACTTGATCAGCATGGCTCATCCAAACTTGTTTGGATTTTTTATTTCCAAAAAAATTAGTTGTTAAAAGACTGTTATTTTTTTTATAAACATTAGCTAGACCAAATTCTCTATGTTTTGATTGTTTTACCTTTCCACCATTAAGTTTTGATAAAATTTGATGCCCAAAACATATTCCAAGAACTGGCACATCAAGTTGTAAAATTTTTTTATCAAATGAATATTTATTTATTTGATAAACATTTAATGGACCACCAGATAATACTATTCCTTTAATACTGTGATTTATGTCTTTTAGTTTTATTTTTTTGTGACTAACTATTTCAGAAAAAACACCTAATTCTCTTACTCTTCTTGCAATTAATTGAGTAAATTGAGAACCAAAATCTATTATTAAGATTTTGTTAAGATTTTGATCAAGACTCATTATTTTCAGGTTCTATATTTTTTAATGACTCTTGAATATCTTTGTTTTCATCACATAAATTTTTGCAAACTTTTACGAACTTATCTGAAAGATCTTTGACTTTTTCATAATTAGATTTTTCTAAAGCAATTTTCATTAACATTAATAAAGCTTCCTCGTTATCAGGCTCAATTAAAAGTGTAGTTTCTAAATTGTATTCTTCTTTTCTTTGATTTTCTTCTTGGTTATAAATTTTTGCTAAATATAAATATGAGTTTGCATCTTTTGGATTAAAGACAATATTTCTCTCAAATAAAAAACGTGCATCTTCATATTTTTCTTTTTTAAATAATTCTAAAGCTTCATTAAAAAAATTTTCTTTACTAAAAGACGTGCTGTTAAAAGAAATTGTTAAAAGTATAAATCCTATTAATTTTAAAAATTTGCTCATTAATATTTACTATCGTTTTTTACCACATCCACATTATGAACCATACTTTCGTAAAATCCAGCTTTTGTAATTTTCACAAATTGTGGTTTATTTCTTAATTTAATGATTGTTTTTGATCCAAGATAACCCATTGAAGATTTCAATCCACCAATTAATTTATAAATAATACTCCCAACATCTCCCTTATACTTTACAAAACCTTCAACACCCTCAGGCACATATTTCGAGGAGTCTTTTTGTTTTTTTTGAAAGTATCTATCAGCTGACCCTTTGTTCATAGCACCAACAGAACCCATGCCTCTAAAACTTTTGAAAAGCTGTCCATTTTTTTTAATTAATTTCCCTGGAGTTTCGTTTGTACCTGCAAATAACGAACCGATCATTACAGCATCAGCTCCTGCAGCAAAAGCTTTTGCTAAATCACCAGAATATTTTATTCCACCATCTGAAATTATTTTAACATTTTTATTTTTTAAACCACTTCTTACAGCTAAAATTGCGCTTAATTGAGGAACTCCTATTCCAGCAACCAGTCTTGTTGTACAAATAGAACCTGGCCCTATACCAATTTTAATTATATCTACTCCTAATTTTATTAGGAATTTTGCAGCTTCAGGTGTAGCAATATTTCCCGCACATAAAGCAATTTTGTTAGTTTTTATTTTTTTTATATATTTAATTATTTCGGCAACTTTCTTTGTATGGCCATGTGCTGTGTCTACTACGATTAAATCTACACCTTCTTTAATTATTTTTTTAGCTCTAATAAATTCAATTGGTGCTGCACCTACAGCTGCTCCAACAATTAGTTTTTGTTTTTTTACTTTTTTTATCTCCAATAATTGTTTTTTTATATCAAGGTTTCTGTGAATTACTCCAATACCCCCAGCTTTAGCTATAGCTATTGCCATTTTGCTCTCTGTGACAGTATCCATTGCAGATGATAAAAGTGGAATTTTAAGTTTCAAATGCTTTGTTAAAAATACACTGGTGTCAGCATCAGAAGGTAATATTTCTGAATACTTTGGAGCTAATGTAACATCATCAAAGGTAAGTGCTTCTTTTATGGGAACCATAATCTTTTATATACGATTCCTTTTAAATTAAAAGTCTCTATCGGACTTTTCTACAAATTATAAAACTTTCTTTTGAATCTTTTCTACTAGATTTTGGTTTAAAAACCTTAACTTCTTTAAAATATTTTTTTCCCTCTGCGACGATTTCGTTAAATGTTCCTCCCATGAAAATTTTTGAAATAAAATATCCATTTTCTTTCATCAAATCTTTTGCAAAAAACATTGCTTCTTTACATAGTTCTCCAGTTTGAATTGAGTCTATATTTTTAATACCAGTTGTATCTACGGCCATATCAGACATTACGACATCAACTTTACCGTTTATATGTTTTTTAATTTCTTCTTGAGTTTTTTCTTCTGTAAAATCTCCTTGGATTTGAACACTATTACCTATGGGTTCCATTTTTTTTAAATCTACAGATACCAATTTCCCACTTTTAGCTGCTTTAAGAGCATATTGTGACCAGCTTCCTGGAGCTGCACCAATATCAATTACTGATAATCCACCTTTAAAAATTTTAAATTTTTCATCAATTTCAATTAATTTGTAAGCTGATCTAGCGCGATACCCATCTACTTTAGATTGTCTTACATAGATGTCCCTATGCTGCTTATTAACCCAGTTCTTGGATATTTTATTTTTTTTCAATTAATTAATAAATCTTAAACTTTTATTTAAAATTTTACCTGTAAGAGTTTGAATATTTATTTTAATACTCTTGTTAAGTCTCATATCTTCGTTATCTTTCCAGATACCAGCAGCTAAATGCATAATTCCAATTTTATAATTAGGTAAATAAGGCTCTACCCATGTATCTTTATCCTCATCAAATTTTGGTAAAAGATTACTAGTGATCCAATTACAGTGTAATGGAAGGAATTCAGTTTCGACGTTATCAACATACACAGACATATTCATTGCTAATTGTTCAGAGCCAAATATTTCTCCACCTTTAAGTGTTTGCTTTAGGTTTTCTTGCCATGAATTCCAGCACATTGAATTTTTTTCTAATGAAAAAACACCAATATTGATATGAGGAGCAAAGGCTAACTTTCTAGCTTTTTCTAAATTAATATTAGATTTTATTGCATGTTTAAAATTTTGAGATTTAATAATTGCTAGTTTTCCAAATACCCAATTTACTCTAGAAGTAATCTTGTAACCTGGTCCGATAGTTTGTGTAATTCCTAATTTACCATTTTCACACGCTTTAAAATAAAGCTCAACGGATTGCCAATCATTGACCCAAGCATCACAATCAATCCATAAATATTTTTCATAGCTTGGAAAATATTTGGGTAAAAAGGCCCTGGATACTTGGCTCTTTAACCATTCACGCCCTTTGATTTTACTATCTGGAACTTTTATATCCCATTCTGCTGATTTTATTTCATCTACTTTTGATGATAATTCTTTCTTTTGATCTTCTAATAGACCAGCATCCAAAATACATATTGCAACTTCAGAGCTCTCTTTAAATCTTTTTATAGAGTCTATTAACTCATTTAATAAAGGGAAATAATTTGAATCAGCTAATGATACAATGACATTTTTTTTCATTACAAAATATCTTCGAGATCATCATCTTCATCTTTGTAATTCTGATCTTCGTTTTGTTTTTTTAATTTTTGATAATGAAAAAAACTAATTGGAAGCATACCTAAATATATGATTGCACTAATAGATATAACGTTAAATGGATATATTAAAAGTAATCCAAAAAATAAAACTATTCCAAATAAAAGAAAAATGGTTGCTTTTCTTTGAATTACAATTTTTTTAAATGAATAACTTGGAAATTTACTGATCAGTAATAGAGATGTTGCAATAAAAAAAACTGGAACAACAATATTATAATTTATAGTTATAAAATTGAAGCTTGAAAGACTAAAAATTAATGGAGTAAGAACTAAGATACCTCCTGCTGGAGATGGAACTCCTTCAAAAAAATTATCTCTCCAAGAAGGTGCTTGACCTGTATTCACATTGAAACGAGCTAAACGTAATGCAACACAAATTACATATATTAAACATAACAACCATCCAAATCTTCCTAATGTATTTAGTTTCCAGAAATACATAATAAATGCTGGAGCTACTCCAAAACTTATCATGTCCGTAAGAGAGTCTAACTCCTTACCAACTTTTGATGTCCCTTTAATTAGTCTAGCTATTCTTCCATCTAATCCATCAATAAGAGCAGCAAACATAATTGCTATAATTGCAAATTCAAATTTTCCATCCAATGCAAATCTTATTGATGATAAACCTATACAAACCCCAATAAGAGTTAGCATGTTAGGTAAAATCACTCTTGCGTTAGTTTTTTTTTCTGTAACAATTTTTAAATTGTTTTTTGGCTGTTCCATAAATTAATTTTTAGCCAGCAGTGTTTCTCCTGAAATTGCTGTTTGACCAACCTTAACTAGTGGTTCATAATTTTCATAATAAACGTCTGCTCTACTACCAAATCTAATCATCCCAATTCTATCACCTTGATTTAATTCCTGATTTTTATTTGTTTCGCAAACTATTCTTCTTGCAACTAATCCTGCAATTTGAACAACTATAATATCGTTTCCATGCTTATCTTTTATTTTATAATAATTTCTCTCATTGTCTTCGCTTGCTTTATCTAAAGATGCATTTAAAAATTTTCCTGGTTTGTACAAAATATCTTCAACAATACCTGAACATGGCGTTCTATTCACATGACAGTCAAAGACGTTCATAAAAATACTTATTTTTTTAAATTTTTTATTTTCTAGTCCAAGTTCTTTTGGTCCATCCACTTCTTCAACTTTAATCACCTCTCCATCTGCAGGGCTTACCAAGTAACTATCATCTCCTATAATTGTTCTTTTCGGATCTCTAAAAAAATAATAAACCCAGACACTTAGTAAAATTCCTATTAATCCTAAAAAATTATTAATTATTAGAAAAATGATAGTTATGAATACAGCTATGACTATAAACTTGTATCCTTCTGTGTGAATCTTTGGAAATATCTTACTAAACATATTCTTCTATTTGCTAATTTTCGATTAATATGTATATAAAACGATCAAATTCAATTAATAAGATAATTTTTATTTAATGAGCAAAATCAAGGTAAAAAACCCAGTTGTAGAGCTGGATGGCGATGAAATGACTCGTATTATATGGGAGTTTATTAAAAACAAACTAATCCTCCCATATTTAGATCTTGGTATTGAATATTACGATTTAAGCATGAAAAGCAGAGATAATACTGATGATCAAATCACAATAGACTCTGCGAATGCAATCAAAAAAATTGGTGTTGGAATTAAGTGTGCAACGATTACGCCTGATGAAGCAAGAGTAGAAGAATTTGATTTAAAAAAAATGTGGAGATCTCCAAACGGAACGATAAGAAATATAATTGGAGGAACAGTATTTAGAGAACCGATTATTTGTAAAAATATTCCAAAACTTGTTCCTTCTTGGACAGATCCAGTGATTATTGGGAGACATGCATTTGGAGATCAATATAGAGCAACAGATTTTAAAGTTCCTGGAAAAGGAAAAATGGAAGTGAAATGGACTTCTGAGGATGGAAAAGATGAAATTAAATATGAAGTATTTAATTTTACAGGTCCCGGTGTGGCTTTATCAATGTACAATTTAGACAAGTCTATTGAAGACTTTGCAAGATCTTGTTTCAGTTATGGGTTAATTAAAAAATGGCCTGTTTATATGTCTACTAAAAATACAATTCTAAAACAATATGATGGAAGATTTAAAGATATTTTCCAAGAAATTTTCGACAAAGAATATAAAAGCGAATTTGAAAAAAATAATTTAACTTACGAACATAGATTAATTGATGACATGGTTGCATGTGCAATGAAATGGAGTGGAAAATATATTTGGGCTTGCAAAAATTATGATGGAGATGTGCAATCAGATACTATGGCACAAGGTTATGGATCTTTAGGATTAATGACAAGTACATTATTAACTCCAGATGGAAAAGTAATGGAAGCAGAGGCTGCTCACGGAACAGTAACTAGACATTATAGAATGCATCAACAAGGAAAAGAAACTTCAACAAACCCAATCGCATCAATTTTTGCTTGGACTAGAGGATTAGCTCACAGAGGTAAATTAGATGGTAATGAAGAACTAATCAAATTTGCACAAACTTTAGAAAAAGTTTGCATCGAGTGTGTAGAAAGTGGATCAATGACAAAAGATTTGGCAATTCTTGTTGGTCCAAATAGTAAATTCTTAACTACAAATCAATTTTTAGATGAAATTGATGGTAATTTAAAAAAGAAATTAAACTAAACTCTTAAGCTTTTTAAAAGCTTCTTCAATTTTTGATTGATCTTGACCACCAGCTTGAGCAAAATCTTTTCTGCCTCCACCACCTTTTCCACCAATTATTTCAGATCCAACTTTAACAAACTGAACTGCATCAAACTTGTTGGTTAAATTATCAGTTACCCCAACAGCTAATCCAACCTTGTCATCTTTATTTGCAAACACAACCACAATACCTTCGCCTAAATCTTTTTTACCTTTATCTACAAGTTTTCTTAATTCTTTTGGAGGTAATCCATCTATTTTTTGGAGTCTTAACTTAACTCCATTTATTTCTTCGTCTTTAATAATATTTTTTGATTTGTCCTCTAAAATTGCATTTACTGAGATAGTCTCTAATTGCTTAGTTAAATTTTTTATTAAAGTTTTCTGGTCAGTTTCTTCTAAACTTGGTTTTCCTCCCAATTTAATAATTTGCTGACTCAATTCTTTAATTGTTTCTTCATCTTTTTCTGCAGACAGGTTTGATAACTTTTCTTTATTTTTTAAATACTCCTCTAATTGTTTATCTCTTAAAGCCTCAATTCTTCTAACCCCTGCAGCAATTGAAGACTGACTGACAATCTTAAATTTACCTATATCTCCAGTGTTTTTGACGTGTGTTCCACCACATAACTCTGTTGAAAAATACTTTCCATCCTCGTCTCCCATTGAAAGAACCCTTACTTCATCACCGTATTTTTCACCAAATAATGCTAAAGCACCATTTTCAACTGCCTCATCAGGTGTCATTAGTCTAGTTTTTACATCAGATTTTTTTGAAACCATTGTGTTTACAAACTCTTCTATTTTATCAATTTCCTCATTCAAAATAGGTTTCATGTGACTGAAATCAAATCTTAATCTACTTGGCTCTACCAAAGATCCCTTTTGAGTTACATGGGTACCTAGAACTCTTCGTAAAGATTCATGTAGCAGATGGGTTGCTGAGTGATAAGCGCGGGTATTATCTCTTCTTTCCACATCAATTTTTAACTCTACACTTGCCTGTAGTTTTATAGATCCACTCTTAACCTTTCCATAATGAACAAATAAATCTCCTAGTTTTTTTTGGACATCGGTTACTTCAAATTTAAAATCATTTGATACTATTTCACCAGTATCACCGACTTGACCTCCAGACTCACCATAGAAAGGAGTTTGATTTACTATAATCATTCCCTCATCATTTTCTTTTAACTGTTCTACTTCTTTGTTGTCTTTTAAAAGAGACAACACGACACCTTCAGCTTGATTAGTTTCGTATCCTAAAAATTCAGTTGGCTCAATTTTATCTTTTATTCCAAACCAGATATCTTCAACCGCTGCATCTCCAGAACCTTTCCAATTTTTCTTAGCAAGTTCTCTACTTTCCTTCATCAAAGATTGAAACTTTTCAGTATCAATTGACATTGATTTGTTTCTTAAAATATCTTCGGTAAGATCTAACGGAAAACCATAAGTGTCATACAATTTAAAAGCTACCTCACCTGGCAAAACTTTATCTATTTTAGATATTTCATCATTTAAAATTTTTATTCCTCGATCTAAAAGAACTAAAAATTTTTCTTCTTCCATTTTTAAAGTTTCTTTGATTAAAGACTCGGCTCTAACTAGCTCAGGATAGTTTCCAGACATTTCATTTTTAAGAGTGTCAAACAGATTATAAAAAACTGGTTCTTTAGATCCTAGTAAATGGGAGTGTCTCATCCCTCTTCTCATAATTCTTCTAAGAACATATCCTCTTCCTTCATTTGAAGGTAAAACTCCCTCAGCAATTAAAAATGAACTGGCTCTTAAGTGATCAGCTATTACTCTAAAACTAGCTAGATTAGATTTATCTGATTTAACTTTTGTAATTTCAGATGCAGATCCAATTATTTTTTTAAAATGATCTGTTTCATAGTTATCATGTGAACCTTGCAATAAAGCTGCAATTCTCTCTAATCCCATTCCAGTATCAACTGATGGTTTTGGAAGATTAATTCTTTTATCTTTAGTAACTTGTTCAAACTGCATAAAGACCAAGTTCCAAATTTCTATAAATCTATCTCCATCCTCATCTTTAGTTCCAGGTAAGCCTCCTTGTAAATGACCACCATGATCAAAGAATATTTCTGAACATGGACCACATGGACCTGTCTCACCCATTGACCAAAAATTATCAGAAGTTGCTATCCTTATAATCCTATCATCGCTAAAACCCGCTATTTTCTTCCAAAAATTAAAGGCCTCATCGTCTTCATGAAACACAGTTACATAAAGTCTATTTTTATCTATTCCAAAATCTTTAGTTATTAAGTTCCAAGCATAGTGAATTGCTTGTTCTTTAAAGTAATCACCAAAAGAAAAATTTCCCAACATTTCAAAAAATGTATGATGTCTTGGTGTATAACCAACATTCTCTAAATCGTTATGTTTACCACCTGCCCTTACACATTTTTGTGATGTTGTAGCTCTCACATAATCTCTTTTTTCTAATCCAGTAAATACATTCTTAAACTGAACCATTCCAGAGTTGGCAAACATCAATGTAGGATCATTATTAGGAACTAAATTACTAGATTCCACAATTTTATGATCGTTCTTTTCAAAATACTTCAAAAAAGTATTTCTTATTTCATTGAGTGTTTTGTCTGCCATATTTTTAAAATACAGCTTTTTTATTCTATGTCTAGATACTGAAGGGAAAAAAGGCGCTTAAATTAAGCGCCTTTTATTAATAAAGATGACCTATTAATTCTTTTTAGATGGAGGAGTAGCTTCTGCTTTTTCAGCTTCTTCTTTTTCAGCTACTTTCTTTTCTTTCTCTAATTTTTCAGGATCGATTGGAT
Organism: uncultured Pelagibacteraceae bacterium; assembly: GCA_902554745.1. Taxonomy (GTDB): domain Bacteria; phylum Pseudomonadota; class Alphaproteobacteria; order Pelagibacterales; family Pelagibacteraceae; genus Pelagibacter. Next base: position 41,659 of record CACDQA010000002.1, on the reverse strand, counting down.
TCCCTTCTATTTTCTTAGAAATCACACCTGCTTTTTCTCTAATTGCCATTTCAATTTCTGCAGCAACTTTAGGATTTTGAGCTAGATAAGTCTTAGCATTCTCTCTACCTTGACCAATCTTCTCACCTTTATAAGCATACCATGCACCTGATTTTTCAATTATATCTGCTTTAGAACCAAGATCGACTAGTTCACCCATCTTGCTAATTCCTCTTCCATACATCAAGTCAAACTCAACAACTTTAAATGGTGGTGCTACTTTATTCTTAACTACCTTCACTCTTGTAGAGTTACCAATAATTTCATCCTTATCTTTGATCGCACCAATTCTTCTAATATCCATTCTTACAGATGAGTAAAACTTAAGTGCATTACCACCTGATGTTGTCTCAGGACTTCCAAACATAACTCCAATTTTCATTCTGATTTGGTTAATGAAAATCATCATTGTGTTTGTATTTGATATTGAACTTGTTAATTTTCTTAATGCCTGGCTCATTAATCTTGATTGAAGACCAACGTGATGATCTCCCATCTCACCATCAATTTCAGCTTTTGGTGTTAAAGCTGCAACAGAGTCGATGACAATTACTGAAATAGAGCCTGATTTTACTAGTGTATCAGCGATTTCTAATGCTTGTTCACCAGTGTCTGGCTGTGAAATTAAAAGCTCCTCAGTATTTACACCTAATTTTTTTGCATAAACTGGATCTAATGCATGCTCTGCATCAACAAATGCACAAATTCCACCAGATTTTTGAGCTTCAGCAACAACTTGTAATGCTAATGTTGTTTTTCCAGATGATTCTGGTCCGTAAACTTCAATAATTCTTCCTTTTGGTAATCCACCGATACCTAAAGCTAAATCAAGACTTAAAGAACCTGTTGAAACAGATTCGATATCCATCGCTCTCTTTTCACCTAGCTTCATTACAGAGCCTTTTCCAAAATTATCTGTAATTTGAGCTATCGCAGCGTCTAGCGCTTTGTTCTTTTCTTTAACGTCCATTTCTTGATCTTTAGTAGATTTAACTACTTTTAGGTTATTTTTCGTCATTTTTTGCCTCTTTTTTTAAATTTTTTAACACTCGAATCATAAAATAAATGTACACATTTTGTTCTCATTAGCAATATATTTATTTTTTGGCCTTAAAAATCAAATAATTACTTAAGTTTTAGATATTGGCTGTTTAACAAACCTACTGCTTTAAGCAGATTATATTGGGCCATTAGATAGTTTTTCTCAGAATTTGCTAAAGAAATTTGAGCAGAAAGTAATAAAGAATTTGATTGGATAACATCTAAAGTAGTTCTAGATCCTCTTTCGTATTCTGCTGCTATTCCTTCATTAGCTATTTCAGCTGCATTTACTTGAACCCTAACAGAATTTAAAAAGCTTTCAGAAGACTCTAGACTAGACCAAGCACTTGCAACATTTGTTTCATTTGTTCTTACAGCATCATCCAACAATAATCTTTTTCTTGTAGTTAAATTTGAATTTTTATTAATAGTTGATCTCTTTTTTCCACCTGAATAAAAAGGCCAACTAATTTCTGCTTTTAAAATATCTTTTTCTCTCTCATCGTAAGTTGAACTAAGGTCTTCTGTATAAGATCTTTCTAAAGATAAAGAAGCAGTTGGATTCAAATCTGACTCTGAAATTGCTAGTTCTTTCTCCGCTTTAGCTAAATCAAATTTTGCTATTTGAATATCAGGGTTATTTTGTTTTGAAAGATTAATTGCCTCGTTTAAAGTACTTGGAATACTAACTATCGCATTTGAATTTTTTTGTAATTGATTTGAATCACTAATTTTACCAATTATATTTTCATAATTTAGTTTACTGATTAATAAGTCACTTTTTGCTTTAGCAAATTGTGCTTGAGCACCTGCAAGCGATGACTCAGATTGTGCCAAATCAGTATTTGTAATTTGACCTCTGTCTCTTCTAATTTTATCATTTTCAACTTGTCTGATTAAAAGATTTAAATTTTTAGCGTTAATATCTAGCGTTTCTCTAGCAAGAATTAAGTTTGTGAATGCGTCAATTGCTTTATGTAAAATATCCTGTTCTTTTTTAACTAATTGAGCTTTTGCTAAATCTAAAGCAGTAATATTTTTTTGAAGTGTAAGATCTCTACCAAAATCTAACAATGTTTGTTCTAATTTGATTGAAGTAGTTAATGGATCTACATCAGTAACGCTTGCATCACCTCCACTTTGATTTGTAAGTTTATTTGTTTCCTCAATACTTTTTGATCCTTTTAAAGTTAAAGAAGGTTTGTAATCCGCTTTTGCAATATTCACATCTTCTTCAGAAACTTTAATATTTTCTCTTTCAGCATTTAATTGAATATTGTTTTTGTAAGTTTGATTTAATGCATCAAGAAGCGTAACTGCGAAAGCGTTAGTAAAATAGAATATCGATGCGATAACTATGATAAATATTTTTTTCATTTCGATTTATATACAGCAGTTTTAATTTGATGGTTACTGTTTAAATTTAAAATTATAGAGGCGTATTTGGGCATATTTTTGAACATATTTTGGGTAATTCTTTGATAAGTTTGCATAAAATTAATGACATCTCCTTTACTCATTATCTTGTGACCACTTTTTTTCTTTGTTTTTAACCAAAGTTTATGTTCCTGCTTTAATCTCCACTTCTGTAATAAACTAAAGTTTTTTGCCTTTAAGTAAATCATACAATTTAACTGAGAATATAGCTTTTTATATTTAGTCTTTAATTGCTGATTAACATATTTTCTCCAAACCAGTTTATGATCATTTGCCTTTTCCATAGAGTTTATAGATTTTTTTAATGTCTTGTTAGTTTCTGCTTTTGCTCCAACACACCATCCTTCAAAAATAATTACATCTGGTCTTTTGTTAATTGTGTTCCATTTGTTTTTAGGAAATCTGTCATCAATTGCCTTATTAAAATTCGGTAATTTCATATTTTTAAATTTTTTTGCTTTAGATTTTTTAAAGAAATCCAGCATCATATTGATATCATGAGTTCCAGGAACTCCCCTAGTAAGTAACATTGGATGTACTTTTTTTGATAAAGCTATTCTTTCTCCCCTAGTTTTATAAAAATCATCAATAGAGATCTTAAATACTTTCAATTTAAAATACTTTTCTAATATAATCTTTATTATTGAACTTATAGTTGTCTTGCCAGTTCCTTGACCTCCAGCTAATCCAACAAAATAAGGTTTTTTGTTATTTGCTTTTTTTGCAATCCAAAAACATATTGGGATTAAAAAATTCTTAATCATTCCCTCCTTATTTCCAAACTTTTCAGTTGATGTTTCTTGTAATTTAATAAACTTAAAACAATCTTTTTTAACTTTCTTAAAACACTCTTCAGATAATTTCATTGAACTTTTATTTTTCTTGATCCATCGGATGGTTTAAACCATCAAAGTTAGCTACTTCTTTTAAATCTTCTACTTTAACTTCATCTACACATCCCATATTAAAACCAGTCATAGCAGGTGCACTTCTTGGATTGTGATGAGTGTAAATTCCACATTCAGTACAAAAGTAATGGTTAGCAACTTTAGTATGGTACTGATAAAGTTTTAATTTATCTTGTCCTTTAGTAACTTTAAAATCTTCGTTTTTAACCATTCCCATTGTTGCGTTTTTTCTTTTACATATTGAACAATTGCATCTTACAATTTTTGCTAATTCATTAACTGTAGCATTAATTTCCGCTTCAACGGCTCCACAATGACAATTTAATTTCATATATATCCTTTTTTATTTTAAAATACTTTTAGCTGCAATCTTATTTCCATCTAAATCACGAATATATCCATAATAATTTCCATCTTTTCTAACTCCAGGTGCTCCCTCATCAGTTGCCCCTTTTGAAATCGCAATCTCATAAAATTTTTCTACTGCTTCTTTATTGTCTGCTAATAAAGTGATTTGGGTTCCATTACCAAACGTTGCGTCTTTTCCATTTACAGGATGTGTTACATAAAATTGGACTTTCTCTGGATCACTTGAATGGGCGTAACCTAGATATTTTTGTGTTTTCAAAATTCTTTTTAATTTTAAAGGTTCAAAGACAGCATCATAAAAATCACCTGATTTTTCATGATCATCAGAACCAACCATTACAAAGTCTAAAATATTCATAATTTGTTTTTACTTATTTATTATATACCTCATAAACTTTTTCTCTTTCACTTTTGTTCATTCCCTTGGTTTCTTCTATAAACTTATTTCTTAATTCTCTTGTTTTTAATATGAAGAAACAAACAGTGTCTTTGCTATGGTAAACTGCTTTTAATTCATCATCTATTTCGTTTAACTCTTCTGGAATTTCGGCTTTAATACAAATCATAATTTTCCTTTTTAAATCACTTTAAGACTACTTATTGTAAAAGTTATCCACATGCCACCAAATGTTGTTTTCGATGTTCACGTTTTGATTCACTTTTGATTCAGTTACAGACTCAAAATACAACCTCTTGAGTGTATTGTATAAATGGTCTATAAAGTAGAACAAAACAAGAACATGAAACTAACAATCCCTTATTATCTACATAAAGCAGGTGCTGGTTTTCCTTCCCCTGCTACTGATTATATTGAAGAAGATATTGATCTGAACATGCATTTAATAAGAAATGTTCCAGCAACTTTCATCATCAGAGTTCAAGGTAAATCCATGGTTGATGTTGGAATTAATGATGGTGATTTATTGGTGGTTGATAAAAGTTTAAAACCAAAAAACTTTTCAACAGTTATTGCCAATGTTCATGACGAACTTGTGGTTAAAACTTTAGTTCAAGAAAGAGATAAAAAATTTTTAACTTCTGGATCTAAAGAGTTTTCTGACAGAATTTTAATTAACGAAGAACAAGATATTTTTATTTGGGGGGTTGTTACTTATGTCATCCATTCAACATACTAAAAAAATAGCATTAATTGATTGTAATTCTTTTTATGTTTCGTGTGAGCGATTATTTAATCCAAAAATAAGAAGAAAGCCTGTTGTTGTTTTATCTAATAATGATGGTTGTATCATTTCAAGATCAAATGAAGCAAAAGCTTTAGGAATTAAAATGGGTGAACCCTACTTTAAAGCAAAAGATATTATTCTTAAAAATAAAGTCGAAGTTTTTTCATCTAATTATTCTTTATATGGAGATTTATCAAGAAGAGTGATGCGAACTCTTAAAAGATTTAATTCAGAAATAGAAGTTTATTCAATTGATGAAGCTTTTTTAGATTTATCAAACTTTCCTGATAGTGAAGTAGAAAAAGTTGGAAAAGAAATCAGAGAAACAGTTTTACAATGGACTGGTATTCCAACCAGTATTGGAATAGCAAACACAAAAACTTTAAGTAAAGTTGCAAATCACATTGCAAAGAAAAAACAATCTGGAGTGACAAGTTTAATTGGAATAGAAAGCTTAGATCCTATTTTAGAAAAAGTTGAAATTAATGATGTCTGGGGAGTTGGAAGACAATTAACCAAGTTTTATCAAAAGCATGGAATTTACAATGCCAAACAACTGAAGAATAAATCTAATACCTGGATCAAAAAATCATCAAATGTTTTAAGTTCTAGAACTGCAATGGAACTTAGAGGAATTTCTTGTATTGGATTAGAAACTACTACAACTAAAAGAAAGAGCTGTGTTGTTTCAAGATCATTTGGAAAAAGAATTGAAACGTTTCAAGAATTAAAAGAAGCAGTTGCCAACTATTGTTTAAATGCCTCTGAAAAAATTAGATCAGAGTCGTTAGTTGCAAAAGCAATTACAGTATTTGTTAGAACCAGTCCTTTCCAAAGAAACTTTGGTTATTACTCAAATGCAAAGACAGTTGATTTTCCAATTGCAACAAATAATAGTATTGAAACAGTTAAGACAGCAGTTTCAATACTTGAGAGTATATTTAAAAATGGTTACCGTTATCAAAAAGCAGGTGTCATGCTAACAGGATTGTCGAATGCTAGTGATAAAACAAATTTATTTACATCTGAAAAAGATGAAAAAATTAATAGCTTGATGCGATCAATTGATAACACTAATCATCGATACGGAAGATCTACCTTGAGTGTTGCAAGTGCTGGGGTTCATAAGAAGTGGAATATGCGAAGACAGTATTCTTCTAAAATTGATACGGCTGATTTCTATTGTTTGCCAACGATTAGAACATAATAAAAAACTCTATAGTCCACCTGATGAAAATAAGAATTTAGCAACATCTTCAATACCAATTTGCTTTTTCATCTGACAAAAAACATAAGGTAAGCCATTTCGGGCCTTTTTTACGTCTTCTTTCATAGTTTCAAGATTAACTTCCACATGAGGAGCTAAATCTGTCTTATTAATAATTAATAAGTCTGACTTTTGAATAGCAGGACCGCCTTTTCTTGGAATATCTCCACCCATACCAACATCAATAACATAAATAGATAGATCGACTAATTCTGGACTAAAAGTTGCTGCTAAATTATCTCCACCAGACTCGATTAAAATCAAATCAAGATCAGGAAATTTTTTTTTCATATTTTCAACAGCAAGCATGTTGATTGAAGCATCTTCACGAATTGCTGTATGTGGGCATCCTCCTGTTTCAACTCCTTTAATTCTCTCTAAAGGTAAGGCTTGGACTTTCATCAAAAATTCTGCATCTTCTTTTGTATAAATATCGTTTGATATTACGGCCATAGAAATTTTCTTTGATAAAAATTTACACAATTCAGCTGTTAAACTTGTCTTCCCCGCACCAACGGGTCCACCTATTCCAACTTTTAATGGTCCATTTATATTTTTCATGTCTTATAAATTCGTGTTTTCAGATTTTCATGCTTAATACTGTAGATATCACTATTAAAACAAATTCCACCTAGATCTTCTAAATTTAAATTTTCACTTTCTTTTTCTATTTCTCTAATTAAATCGTAAGTCTGAATTATACAGTCTTGACCAATTTTTTGTCCAATTGGTATATGTTTAATACAAACATTTATTAGGTTTGATACAAAAGATTGTAGATAAGATACTATCGTTAAGTTTAAAGGTATATCAAAGTGTTTAGCAGCTTTAGCAACTGCAATTGGATAAGCAGTATTTTCAAGAATTTTAAAATCCCAACTATCAGCTAAAACTTTTCTAAATGCATTACCCATTTCAATAGACTCAATTTTTCTTTCTTTACTTGGGCAAAGTGATAGAGCAAGTTCATTTAACTCTTCTCCCTGATAAGTATATTTCATTAAAATTATATCATTTTTACCGGTGCCATATTTTAGAATACATTTTAAATAATCCAACATATCTTCTTTTGACTTAACTAAATTATCATTAATCATAGCTTCTAAACCATGAGAATATGAAAAACTTCCAACAGGAAATGAGGGTGAAAACCAAGTTTGAAGAATTTGTAATGATTCTTTTAAATCTTTTTTACTTTTTATTTTAGTGTTTATGGCTATGGGTTCTACCAATTCCATATGCTCCTCCCTCTGGTTTAAAAGGTTTTAAAACTTTCTTTACCTTTCCACCTAGTTTTAATATCATTTTTCTTATTACTTCGTCATACTGAATAAAAATTCTATCTTTTTCAATTTGGCAAGGCATATGTCTATTTCCAATATGCCATATAAGTTGCATTAAATTTTTACCTTTTATTTCTAGTAAACTTTCTTTTTTGTTTTTGATTAAAATCAAATTTCCACTTTGAAGTCTAAACGCTTGATTTTCTGACAGTGATTTTGTCTCTGGTAAATTTACTAAAAATTCAAAACCATTATCTGAAACAAGTTTTTTTCTTCTTAAAAATCTCTCATCATAAGATAAAGATATGTGATCTTTTGCTTTATTTTTGGTAATTTTATTAACTATTAAAAAACAATTATCCATAAGCTAAAACATAAAATATCTTTGTGCCAAAGGGAGTTCTTTGGCTGGTTCACAAGTAATTATTTCACCATCAGCCTTTACTTCATAAGTTTCAGGATTAACTTCAATCTTTGGACACTTATTGTTTAAAATCATATCTTTTTTAGAAATAGCTCTTGTGTTTTCTACAGGTAATAAGTCTTTTCTAATACTTGCATCTTTTAATGAATTCTTTTCAAGAGCTAGTTTGCTTGTAAAAATTACTGAAGATTTTTCTAACGAAGTCCCAAATGATGAAAACATTGGTCTGGTGTATACTGGCTGTGGAGTTGGAATTGATGCATTTGGATCTCCCATTTGCGCACAAGCTATACTTCCACCTATTAATATCATCTCTGGTTTGGCACCAAAAAATGCTGGGTCCCATAAAACTAAATCTGCACGTTTATTTTTTTCAACGCTACCAATATGTTTTGAAATTCCATGAGCAATTGCTGGATTAATTGTATATTTTGCTAAATACCTTTTAACTCTAAAATTATCATTGTCTCCTTTTTCCTCTGGTAAACTTCCTCTTTGAACTTTCATTTTATGTGCAGTTTGCCAAGTTCTGATGATAACTTCTCCAACTCTACCCATAGCTTGGCTGTCTGATGCAATGATTGAAAAGGCTCCCATGTCATGAAGAATATCTTCTGCTGCGATTGTTTCTCTTCTAATTCTACTTTCTGCAAATGCTACATCCTCTGGAATAGATTTATCAAGATGGTGACAAACCATAAGCATATCTAAATGTTCTTCAATTGTATTGACTGTATATGGTCTGGTAGGATTTGTTGAAGAAGGGATAACATACTCTTCTCCACAAACTTTGATTATATCAGGTGCGTGTCCACCGCCAGCACCTTCTGTATGAAATGCATGTATGGTTCTTTTGTTAATTGCTTTTATTGTATTTTCTACGAACCCACTTTCATTTAAAGTATCCGTGTGAATCATTACTTGCACATCGTTTTTGTCAGCAATATTTAAACAATTATCAATTGCTCCAGGAGTAGTTCCCCAATCCTCATGTAATTTTAAAGCTGAAGCTCCTGCTAGAATTTGTTCCTCAAGACCTTCTGGTAAAGAGGAATTTCCTTTTCCAGCAAAAGCTAAATTCATAGAAAAACCATCAGCTGACTGTATCATTCTTTGTATATGCCATGGTCCAGGTGTACAAGTTGTTGCAAGTGTTCCATGAGCCGGTCCAGTACCTCCTCCTAACATAGTTGTAATACCTGAGTGCAAGGCGTCATCAATTTGTTGGGGGCATATATAATGAATATGACTGTCAAAACCTCCTGCTGTTAAAATTTTTCCTTCACCTGCAATTATCTCTGTTCCTGGACCAATAATAATATTTACTTTAGATTGAGTGTCTGGATTTCCAGCTTTACCAATTTCAAATATTTTTCCATCTTTTAAGCCAACATCGGCTTTATAAATTCCATTCACATCTACTATTAAAGCATTGGTAATAACTGTATCGGCAGCTCCTTTTTCTCTACTGATTTGAGACTGGCCCATCCCGTCTCTTATTACTTTTCCACCACCAAACTTTACTTCTTCACCATAAGTGGTTAGATCGTTTTCAACCTCAATAAATAGTTCAGTATCTGCGAGCCTTACTTTATCTCCTGTTGTAGGCCCATACATATCTGCATAAGCTGCTCTAGAAATTTTAGCCATTATAAATTACCCATAACTTTCTTATTGAAACCATATATTTTTTTTAATCCATTTATTTCTATTAGCTCAACATCTTTAGATTGACCTGGTTCAAATCTTACAGCAGTTCCTGAGGGGATATTTAATCTTTTTCCATATGCTAATTTTCGATCAAAAACTAAATGCTCGTTAGTTTCAAAAAAATGATAATGGCTTCCAACTTGTACAGGTCTATCTCCAGAATTAGAAATTTTAACTTTTGTAACTTTAGAGTCTTTATTTAGGTTAATTTCCTCGTTTTTTGTAATTACTTCACCTGGCTTCATAATATTATCATCTAATAGGTTTGTGCACTGTTACTAATTTAGTTCCATCAGGAAAAGTAGCTTCTACTTGAACTTCCTTAATCATATCTGGAATACCTTCCATACAATCCTTTTTTTTAATTACATGAGCTCCTGCCTCCATCAGTTCCGCAACACTTTTTCCTTCTCTAGCTCCCTCTACTACAAAATCTGTTATTAAAGCTATAGCTTCCGGATAATTTAATTTTATACCCTTTGACAATCTATTTTTAGCAACAATAGCTGCAAGACTAATTAAAAGTTTATCTTTTTCTCTAGGAGTAAGTTTCATTTATATATTCCATACTTTTGGTATCTTTGAACCTTCAAAAAAATAAGACAAAATTTTATCAATTGCAAATTTAAGATTATAACTATCTTTAGATAAAAGTCTTACGATTAATTTATTATCCCAATGAGAATAATTTGAAGTTGTATTTTCATTGTTTGTTAAAGTTTCAGATAGATTGTTAACATTATTCAAAAATTTATTTCCTACAATAATAATTGTCGCAACTGCAGAATTATTATTTAATGTCGAAAAACTATTCAAATATTTTTTTTCAAATAAACCTGTATTTATTGCTTCAGTATGAATTAATTTATTATCAACATTAATATTCCAAAAATCTGAAAAATATCCCTTTTCAAACTTCTCCTTCATAGAAGTTCGTCCAAAAATAATATTTTCACAAAGAAGTAAATTTGAATCTTTTGATAAATTAAAATTAATTTTTCTTTTTAAATTACAGTTATTAAATAAAATTAATTCTTTAGGTAACCAATATAAACTCGAATTATTTAACAAATTCAAATTAATTTCTAAGTTGGCAGGATTTCCAAACCCACTGTAAATTTTTTCTGCTGCCTGGGTTGAAATACAAAGATTCGATTTATCAATCTCTATGTCATAATTATATTCATCTCCACTAGTAATTCCACCAGCAGTATTTATAAGCATTAATTGTTTTAAATTTTCATGAAAATCTGGCATCAAAGCTTTTAAAGATCCTTTTTGATAAAGTTTTTGTAAGTTTTGGTCTTTTATTTTTATTTCTAATCTGCCTTTAGATTTTTCTAGTTTTTTTTGACTTGTATTCATCACGTTATCCTAACATAAAAAAACGTGTTTATAATTTGCCAATTTTTAAAGCTTGAATTATTTGCCTTTTTAAATAAAACGAGAGGATGCAAAACCAAGAAATAGTCAAAATAATTGAAAACCTTAAAGGGCGAAGAAATTATGAGGAAAAAAGAGCCTCTAAATTAGGATTCGCCTCTCTTTACGATTACTTTGAAGATAAGATTTCAAAGAAACAAAAAGCTATTGAAGACGAACAAAAAGAATTAGAAGCTGCAAAAGCTGTTGATCAACCAAAAACTGCTAAAAAAAGCTGCGGTTGCTGCTAATCAAAAAATTTTTTCATTAAGCTTTGAAAAGCTTATCAGATAGATTTTGTAATTGATCTCCAAAGAAAACTTCTTTTTGAATTCTGTTAAAATCTAAGTCAAACACTGTAGACATTGCAGATGCATAAACAGATCGTGCGTCAATGGTAGCATTTAAATCTCTTCCTTGATAAAGCTCTTTTCTTTTTAATCCTGGCCAATCAGAGTAAACTTGGCTTTTCTTTAATAAACCACCGGCCATAAATAGAGCAGTACCGTAACCATGTTCTGTTCCATTTCCTCCATTTTGAGCGATTGTTCTTCCAAACTCTGTAACTGTTAATATCAAAGTATCTTTATAAGCTTCTTTTAAATAAACCTTAAGATTTTCAATTATCTCATCCATTTCAAGTAAGCATTTGGTGTGAGTACCGTTAATTCCACCTTGAGCAGCATGAGTATCAAATCCATTTACTTCAAATACTGCAACTCTTGGGCCATCAGGTTTTTTTAAATACTCAGCAGCTTTCATTGCTAAGTTGCGATTTTTTCTTTTTCCGGAACTCGACGTCATACCCATCATTTGCTCATTTTTTCTTTTCTTAACAAAATTCATCATATCTAACAGTTCCTCTTCCGAACTATCTGCATAAATTGATCTTAATAATTCAAGCGTCTCTTCTCTTGGAAGACGTCCATCAGAAGGATAATAATTATTGTTTTTAGGTACCCCTCTTAATAACAACGGCATAGGTAAAGATAAAGCTAAACCCTCTCCTTTATGGTTAGCTATTTTCATTGCTCTTCCAAGCCAACCTGTTTTTTCTTGGTAAGGAACTCTTCCCCCTGACTCCATTAAGTTTTGACCTTCAAAATGTGATCGAGCTGTGTATGGAATGCTAGTTGCATGAACAATAGCACCAGTGTTTTCTTTCCAACATTTATGGAATGCATTTAACTTTGGATGAAGAGCAAAATCTGTGTCTAATTTAATAGGATTATCAATTAAAATTTTTTTTCTTCTTTTTAGTAGATTTTTGTCTCCAATTACAGGAACAGCTGTAATCCCATCCATTCCTCCTCTTAACATTATAACTACAAAGTTTTTCTTTTTGGAAGTTGAAGCTAAAACTGGGAAATTAAATCCAGCTAAAAACAAAGAAGTTGCAGTTCCTTTTAAAAAATCTCTTCTTGATATCTTCATGCCTTTAATACCTCCGGTAAGTTAAATAATAATATATGTTTTTCCTCGTTAGTCTTTGCTTTCGATACAATTTTTAGAATTTTATCTGGATTATCAAAGTTATTACGAATTATTTTTTCATGAATATTGTCATCTAACATATCTTGCGTATTAAATTTATGAAAAGCTTTTTTAGCGAACATTATTCTTCTTATAATTAATTCCGTTGATAACCAGTCTTTTTCAAGATCTGAAAATCCATTAGGTTGTTTTTGTCTATAAGGATGACAACCCAAATCTTCTAAAAACCATGCTTGTTCACTAATGTCTCCAAAAGGTTTGATGCCCAATGGATGACTATCAATTAATTTTTCTTTAACAGGATATGAGTAAGTTGATCCTGACATATTTATTGTTGTAAGCCACCAGTTTTCAGGATTTTGAAATTTTCTATATTTATCATTGTATTCAAATGCGACTTTGATCGCAGCTTTATGAACTTCTGGCAAAAAGCCATCTGATTGTTCCCACGCCTTTATAACTGGAGCAATCATTTGAGGTGTTGGTTCATCAGTAATTAGATATCTACAAAGCTTGGTTGCAATAAACTCTCTACAAGAAGGATGGTTAACTAAATCCTTAATTGCTAATTTAATTCCTTTTCTTCCTTTTTTATATTCTTTGCCTAATACTCTCTTTTTTCCTGGCTCGTGTTTATCTGATTCAAAACCAACATCATTTCCGTGGTCTTTTCTTTTGCTCCAATCAGGTCGCCATCCAGTCATAATTTTTGCTAACTCTATAACATCTTCTTGTGTATAGCCTCCATCTGGAGAAATAGTATGAAGCTCCATAAGTTCTCTTGCATGATTTTCATTTAGTGTTGCTGGTCTCTTTTCTTTTCTTCTCCATTCTGATCTTCCACTTTCAGATTTAGGTCCAATATTGTCTTTATTATCAAGATGCATAATCATTGGCCATGCAAGCGTTGCTTCGGTTGCCATTGTCTCAAAATTTTTATCCATATTAGCTCTTAAAAATTCTCTATGATAAGCTCCAGTAGAATATGAGCCTAATGTTTGTGTGTCACTAATTGTGAAATGATTTCCCCAAAAATACCAAAGCTTAGCTAAAACTGGATGATCACCCCTTAAACCTTCAGCGTGTCTGATACATAGTTCGTTAGCTGGCCAAAGGTGTTTTCCTGTATCAGCTTCTAATTTACGCTCAGCTCTCCTTAAGCCTTCTGGATCATTTTTATATTTTTTTCTTAATGTAGTATTTTCTTCAACCCTTTGAGTTATCCAATACTTTCTCATTTCTTTTTCAGAATAGATATGTTTGCCCTTCCAATTAAATTCTGGAATTGACTCGACTTGTTTTTGAGCCCAGATCAACGGATCAGATGGAGCTTTCTCATCAGGTTTTAAGCCAAATGCAACTTTTCTAAAAAAATTTTTCATATTTATTTTATTTTATCAATATCGTGGATATTTGTTAAGGAATTATTAAATTCCTCAATATTTTCTCTTAAAGCTAAACTAGAAATAGAATAAATCATTATCAATAACAAAACTAATGGGAATGAAGTAATTACTGAAGCGTAGCTTTTGATAAGTAATATATAAAAAATAATAAACAAAGCTGATCGAACAAGAACAGTTTTTCTGAATACGCTTATAATTGCGAGTGAATGCTTTAATAATTTAAAAAAACTCATCTGTGAAGGACCGTAATATCTTGGCCCTCTTATTGATGGAACAGTCAATAATTCTTTTTCTGTTTTTTTTAGTGAACCTGAAAAACTATTCCATGTAGCTTTTTCCTTAATCATTTTTTCAACCGTCAATTTTGACAAACAGGTAAAGTTTCCAAACTTAATTGATTGTCCAGTAAATGATAAAGTTAAAAATTTATGAAATAGATAACATATTTTAAAAAATAAACTTTCTGATCTTTTTACTCTTTCTCCAACAATTGATTTTCCTTCAGAATTTTCACTAACATTAATAAAATTTTTAATTTCTTCAGGTCGATCTTCTCCATCTCCGTCCATTGGAATTACATAATCAAATTCTTTTTTTTCAAAGATATACTTCAAGCCAGATGCAATACATCTTGTATGGCCTCTGTTCTCTTTCATATTAACTATCTCAATAGAATTAATATTCTCAACATTTGGGTAGTTATCAACTATTTGTTGAGAAGAAGCATCATTAATAACAACCAACGATATATCGTGATTTAAATCTTTTATTTCTCTATTGATATTCTCAATCAGTAATTTTAATGAAACTCTGTCGTTGTATATTGGAATTAAAATTAGATATCTCATCTATCTTGAACCTACACAAATACTATCAAGGCACATGTAATCTTTCAATTGATCAAGTTTTTTTCTTTCAACAAAGCCTTCCCAAGCTGGTCGTGATTTTAAATGGTAAGATAAGTTTCCAGCATTCCATTCATCACCTAAAACTACATTTATTTTTGAATTAAATTGTTGATCCCAAGCATATTGAGTTTTTATCGCAATTTCTTTTCCTGGATAATCTGTTCTTTTATCGTTTTTTGAAATTGAAACATAAGCATAAAGAGTTGGTGATAAAAAAAAGAAGAAAATCAATCCAATCATGAATGGTTTTAGCTTTTTAAGATTAACTTGAGCTTGCAATGAATAAACAAATAATGTGCCAAAAAACAAATAAAAAGGAGTCATCCACATAGTTCTTATTTTTGATCCAGTAATTAAAGATGTTAAAAACATTAAAAAAATTGGCAAAATATTAATTGCTAATAAAAATAATAATTTTTTGTCCTTTAAATTTAAATTAAATTTAATTTTTTTTACTAGCAACCAAATTAAAATAAAAAATGGAATTATTATTCCTACTTGTTTGAATAAAAAGATTAGTGGAAATTTAATATTATCTATAAAGCTAGATTGTTCTATGCCAGTTCTAGCTAATCCATAAGTAATTGTAACATATTCATTGTTATTTAACCAAATTAAATGTGGGACTAAAACTACCAAGAAGACTTCAAGAGTAATAAGATATTTAAAATCAAACTTTCTCTCCTTTTTAAAAAAAATTAAATAAATAAATAAAAGGTCAATTGAAACTAATAAATAAATAAATAGATATTTTGATAGGAAGCCAAAAGCAGCAAACAGACCTACTAAAAAACAATCTAAAAACTTTATTTCTTTTCCGCTATATATTTTCCAGGAGTAATAAACTGTTAAAGACCAGAAAGGTAATTGACATACATTTACATTAAACTCAGGTGTGGTGAAATTGTAAAAATAAATTGCTTCAATTAGTAAGACAGAAATTAAACCTAATAATTTATTGTTAAATATTTCATTTGAAAATTTATAAACATAATAAAAAGATATAATTACAAAAATTTGACTTAATAAATAATAAACCCAATCTTGTGGTCCAAAAATTTGAAAAAATATTTCCGGAAAGAAAGCGCTCATGGGTGGATGCTTATTAAAACCCCAATCTAAATTACTTCCCCAAGCTAAAGCTTCGATAGTATCCAGTGGTAAATTATGATTTGTAAATGATGGAATCAAAGTCCAAAAAATTAGATGAGCTGTAACAAAAATATAAAAAACATTATCAATATTTTTGTTATTAATGGTCATTTATAAATATTTATATCAATTAAGCTTGCTTGACACCCCTAATTTGCTGAATATACTGCGAGCGATTAAAATTGAGCTATGCCGAAGACTGCTAAAGCAAAGAAAAAAGTATCAAAACCAAAAACTAAAGTTGTAAGTAAAGCAAAACCAACTACAGCTAAAGTTGCGCCCAAAGGTCCTGTAAAAATTTCAAAAACTTATGTTCCAAAAGACACTGAAAAATATATGTGTGAAAAACATAAAGTATATTTCAGAATTAGACTAACTGAATGGAAAAAAGAATTAATCAAAGCTAACAATGAAGCTCTTTATAATGGTGGGATGGATGACAATAATATTTCTGCAGATATTGTTGACCAAGCTAACTCCTATATTGATAGCAATGTAGAGATGAAAGCAATCAATAGACAAATTAAATTAATTTCAGAAATTGATAAAGCTTTAAGAAGAATTAGAGAGGATACTTATGGTTATTGTTTGGATACAGCAGAACCAATTGGATTAAAAAGGTTAATGGCAAGACCTGTTGCTAAATATACTATTGCCGCACAAGAAAAGCATGAAAAAGAAGAAAAAGTTCATGCAGATGACTAAAAAATGAAAAAGAAATCATCTAAGCAAAATTCAATCTCATTCCTATTTGCTAAGAAATATATTTATTTTTACTATCCTTTCTTTTGGATTGTGCTGTTGCTATATTTGTTTTTAAAATGAATAAAAAATTAGTTTTAATAATTATAATTATTGTTGCTATTGAATTTTCAGGTTATGGAATTCTTAGTACTCTTTATAGATTATTTGGGTAAAATTTTAGAGTTTAGGAATTTTAGCATTCTTATCCATAAAACTATAACCTCTGACCACTGCTTCTCGCTCAGAAATCTCTAAATACCATCTAGATAGATTTTTGTAATTTTTTAAACCAATATCATGCCACTCATGTCTTGCTATCCATGGCCAAGTTGCAATATCAGCGATTGTGTAATCAGGTCCTGCAAGAAATTTTGACACCTTTAATCTTGCGTCTAATTCTCCATAAATTCTTTTTGTAATTTTAAAATATCTTTCTTCACCAAATTCACTTTTACCTGGATTGTAGTGATGGAACTGATGATGTTGACCTATCATTGGTCCAACTGTTCCCATTTGCGCCATCAACCATTGATTAATAACTAGTCTATCTTTTTGATTATAAAGCTTTCCACTTTTGTCAGCTAAATACATTAATATTGCGCCAGACTCGAAGATGCTTTTATTGTTCTCATGATCAATGATCACCGGAATTTTTCCAAAAGGACTTAGCTTTGTAAATTCTGGTTTGAATTGTTCATCTTTACCTAAATCGACTTTGGTTACTTTGTACTCATAACCAATTTCTTCAAGTATAATACTAATTTTCCATCCATTAGGAGTATTAGCAGAAAAAAGTTCTATCATTTTTTAATTCCAAGTCTTTCTTGTGCAGCTTTAGATGTTGTTGTGAATTCAAATCTTAATTTTTCATCTGGTTTTGCATATTTAAAACAACCTCTTGCTGCCAATGCACCCTCATGAAATCCTGAAAGAATTAATTTTAATTTGCCTGGGTAGGAGCAAATATCACCAATTGCAAATATTCCTTGTACATTAGTTTCAAAATTTTCAGTATTAACTTCGACAGTTTTTTTATTTATATTTAAACCCCAATCTAAAATAGGGCCAAGTTGCATGATTAAACCAAAGAAACCCAAGACATAATCAGATTTAATCTCTTTAATTTCACCTTCGTCATGTTTTATTTTAACAGATTCAATTTTTTTATCTCCACTTACAGAATCCATTTGATATTTTGTAAATAAATTTAATTTTCCTTGATCATTAAGCTCTTTTACTTTTTGAACGCTGGCTTCCGCTCCACTAAAACCATCTCTTCTATGAATTAAATTTACTTTAGAGACGTTTGATAGTTCAATAGCCCAATCTAAAGCAGAGTCTCCTCCACCAAATATTGAAATAGTTTTATCTTTAAATATTGATTTATCTTTAATTGAATAAAATAGTGAATTTCCCTCAAATTTTTCACATTCCTTTACTGGAAATTTTCTAGGTTCAAAAGAACCAACGCCCCCAGCTATAACGATAGCCGCAACATCAAATTCAACTCCACCTGAAGTTTTAACATGCCATCTATTTTGATTTTTTTTTAACTCTTCTACTCTTTCATTTAAATGAAATTTAACATTGAAAGGTTTGATTTGTTTTAGAAGATTATTGGTTAATTCTTCCCCAGTGCACTCTGGTACGGCTGGGATATCATAAATTGGTTTGTCAGGATAAAGTTCGATGCATTGTCCTCCTGCTTTATCAAGATTGTCGACTATCTCACAGCTCAATCCTATAATTCCAAGTTGATGAGCACAAAACAACCCTGTTGGCCCTGCTCCAATAATTAATACATCTGTTTTATTCATCTAACCTTGCTTTGATGGAATATTAACTTCTAAACCATCTAGCTCATCTGAAACTATTAACTGACAGCTCAATCTGCTATTATTTTTTGGTTCAAATGCCATATCAAGCATATCTTCTTCACCATCTTCTTTAGCTGGAAGTTTATCTAACCATTCTTCTTTGACATAAACATGGCAAGTAGCACACGCCATTCCTCCTCCACAATCAGCATCAATTCCTGGAATATCATTCTGTATTGCACCTTCCATTACAGTTAAACCCTTCTGAACATCGACAGTATGTGTTTTGTTATCATGAGTGTGGTATGTAATTTTTACCATAGGTTATATATAGTTTCTTATCTAAATTGGACAAGTAAGTAAAATCATACTTAGTGTATTTTTAAATATTTTGAAGTTCGGGTAGCTCTTTTTTTATAAAATAGCTTTTATTCACTTTTTGCTTCATTAAAGCAGGAATAATCTCTTTGTAAGCATCTATTAATCCGTCATTTGGTTTTGGTAATTGATCTTTAATATGATGATGTAATTTATCCAAATTATATGATGGAACTGTAGGAAACATGTGATGCGTTAAATGATATTCCATTTTCCAATATAAAAAACTTAGTATAGGATTTAAGTACATTTCACGTGATGTAACCCTATGATCTTTTATATTTCTTGCAAGACCAGCATGCTGAGTAAAAGCCACAAGTTTATGTAAAGTTTTTCCATAAAATTGGGGTAAAACAAAATACAATAAAGGCATCCAAGAAGAGGCAAATATAGACCATAAAATAATAACAAGCCAAATAGCTACATAAATTCTTGAAATAAAAATTGCTTTTGGTTGTGCATTTTCTGGGATGCTGTCTTGCATAACCTTTGTTTTAATTCCAAAAGCGTGCTGAATAATTTCAAATGAAATATGTTTTTTAAAATAAACTAAATCCAAAAATGGAATTATATTTATAATTAACCTTTTTGGTGTTTCTTTTAAATTATTTCCATATTCAATTTCATGATCAAAAGGATTTTCTGTTGAATAAGTGTTTCCATGATGAACAAAGTGTGTGTATCTCCATCTAGTTGGTTCAAAGTTAGCCATGTAAGACGAGATGTAATAAAAAAATTCGTTTAAGAATTTTGATTGAAATGCAGTTTTGTGACCTGTCTCATGCCATAGTGGATTAGAGAAGGAATAAATATTTCCATAAATTAAAAACCAAAACACTGACCACCATGTGCCCCAAGTTTGATATGCAAGAATTCCGGTTACTAATAATAGCCCAAAAAAAACTGAAACATGTTGCAGTCCTTTTATATCTGATTTCTTTGAAAGATCTTTAAGAACTTCTTTATCAATTTGGCATTTGTGCCATTTTTCTAATTTAACATCCATAGGTAAAAATTATGTATAGTTATTATACATAATTTAATAAAGGCAAAAAAAAAGGGCAAGCACAAAATTGTACCTGCCCTTAATTTAAATTTTAGCTAAATTACTTAGCTCTTCTGCCCGCAGAACTAGTTGCAGCAGCCCAAATTACCAGACCGAATGCAATTTTGTTAATGAAGTCAGCTAAGTTATAAACGACGTTAAGTGAGTTAGCGTCTACACCACCAGTTAAGTAACCAAATACATAACCTAATGGGTAAATTGCCCAACCTACAGTAACGATCATTCTCATTGCACCAAAAGCAGTTACAAGAGCCTTGTTTCCACTTTTCGCTGCAGCTTTACCAGCTTCACCTGAGAATACTTCATAAAGAATGTATACCCAACCTGCCATTCCGATGATGAAACCAAGTGTAGCATTGATATATCCTGCTTCACCTAAGTATCCACCGATTAGCATCACTAATGAACCAATTAACAATCTCCAGAACATTCCAGAGTTTGCTTTGTTAATAGCTGCTAGAATTAAATAGAATTCTACCATCTGTAATGGCACAGTGATTAACCAGTCAATGTATCTGTAAACAGTTGGCGAGTCTCCAGTAGCAACCCATACTTCTCTCATGTACATGTAGTGTATGAATGCAATACCAGTTACTAGACCAGCAACAATAACTGATGTTCTCCAGCCTGATGCGACATTGCCTGCTTCCATGAAAAAGAAAGCAGTAGCTGCTAACATTCCCATAGAGATAACCCAGAATGAAATTCCTACGAAGTCATCTTGCATCAACATCGTTGCGTCTGCTGCAATAGCTATACCTGAAAATCCAATCAGAGCCATAGCTGCTAAAGCAAACAGTTTAAGTTTTTTCATAAAAAACTCCCTCTTCGTTAGTTTTTATTTTAGTTTATATAAACTAGACTTAAGTTACCTTAAGCCAATTTCGTGGTTAGATAGCAAATTAAAATAGTTTTATGAAGACTTAATTGTCACTAATAAGCATTGATTTTACTTAATTTTTAAAATTAAATACAATTTATAAGTTAAAAATCAAAAAAAATAAGGAATTCGAATCAAATTTTTATGTCTTCTACATTTAATAAAATTTACGAAAATTCTTTAAAAAATCCTGAAAAATTTTGGCAACAAGCCTCCGAAGATATCTTTTGGTTTAAAAAACCATCAAAAATTTTAAATAAATCTAACCCACCTTTCTATAAATGGTTCGAAGATGGAGTAACAAACACCTGTTATAACGCATTAGACATTCATATTGATCAAGGAAGAGGACAAAAAATTGCATTAATATATGATAGTCCTATCACTGGTAACAAAAGTCAGTTCACTTATGAGGAATTAAGATCGAAGGTTTCTAAATTTGCAGGGGCTTTGAAAGCTCAAGGAGCTAATAAAGGTGACAGGGTGATCATTTACATGCCAATGATCCCTGAAGCAGTGGTTGCTATGCTTGCTTGTGCAAGAATTGGTGCAATCCACTCTGTTGTATTTGGTGGTTTTGCCTCAAATGAACTTGCAAGCAGAATAGATGACAGCAAAGCAAAAATATTAGTGACTGCTTCGTGTGGTTTTGAACCTGGGAGAACAGTTGAATACAAGCCCCTTGTTGATGAGGCGATAAAAATAGCTAATCATAAAATTGAAAAAATGATTTTATTTCAAAGACCTGGTCAAGAGGTTAAATTAAATGCTCCAAATGAGGTCAGTTGGGAAGAAGTAGTTTTAAATGCCAAAGATGCAGACTGTGTTGAGATGAACTCGAATGAGTTTGCCTATATTTTGTACACATCAGGCACAACTGGAACCCCCAAAGGTATAGTTAGAGATATTGGAGGCCACATTGTTGCTCTCAAATGGACTATGAAAAATATCTACAACATTGATACTGATGATATTTGGTGGTCTGCTAGTGATATTGGTTGGATTGTAGGACACTCATACATTGTCTACGCTCCATTATTTAAAGGATGCACTACAGTTTTATTTGAAGGCAAGCCTGTAGGAACTCCAGATGCAGGAGCTTTTTGGAAAATCATTTCAGACTATAAAGTAAAATCTCTTTTTACAGCTCCAACAGCTTTTAGAGCGATAAAGAAAGAGGATCCCGAAGGTAAATTTTTCTCAAAATATGATTTGAGTAGTTTTGAGAGCTTATTCCTTGCTGGAGAAAGAGCTGATCCAGATACAATTAAGTGGGCTGAGAATTTACTTAAAGTTCCTGTGATAGATCATTGGTGGCAAACAGAGACTAGTTGGGCAATTAGCTCAAATTGTACTGGAATTGAAATGATGGAAACAAAATATGGTTCAGCATGTAAAGCTGTCCCTGGGTACGATGTAAAAATCATCAAGCCTGACCAATCTTTAGCAAAACCAAATGAGATGGGAGATATAGTCGTGAAACTACCTTTGCCTCCAGGAACATTTCCAACATTGTGGAATGCAGATCAAAGATACAAAGAAAACTACATGTCTAATTATGAGGGATATTATCAAACCTATGATGCAGGTCACATCGATGATGATGGTTATATTTGGATTATGTCTAGAACCGATGACATTATTAATGTAGCAGGTCATAGATTATCCACCGGAGCGATTGAAGAAGTTTTATCAGAACATCAATCTGTTGCAGAATGTGCAGTACTTGGAATTGCAGATAAATTAAAAGGTCAATTACCTATTGGATTAGTAGTTTTAAAATCTGGTGTTGATAAAGATAATGAAACTATATCTAAAGAATGTGTACAAATGGTAAGAGATAAAATTGGACCAGTTGCTGCATTTAAAGTGGTTATTGTTATTAAAAGATTACCAAAAACAAGATCGGGAAAAATCTTAAGAGGAACTATAAGAAAAATTGCTGATGGTGTTGAGTATAAAGTTCCTCCAACAATTGATGATCCAGCAATTTTAACAGAAATAAAAGAAGATTTAATTAATCACAAAATCTTAAAAAATGGTTAAAACTTATATTTTTTTAATCGCTGCAATATTTTGTGAGGTTGCCGGAACAATGTTACTTCCTGTGTCGCAAAACTTTACAAAACTTATACCAACAGTTGCCCTATCTGCTTTTTATCTAACAGCTTTTTATTTATTAACTTTTGTGGTTAACAAACTTCCAATAGCAATTGTGTATGCAACATGGAGTGGTTTAGGAATTTTTACTATAGCAATCCTAGGATATATATTCTTTAAACAAACCTTGGCTTGGCAAGCAATACTTGGATTATTCTTAATTGTGATTGGTGTAGTTTTGGTAAATAGTTTTACTGGAAAGCTTAGTTAAACTGCAAAGGTGTTCCGTCAGGATCACCTAAAATTTTTCCATGCTGCATTTTAATCTTTCCTGCAATAATTGTGTGAGTAGGTGTTCCTTTAAATTTAAATCCATTAAAGGGTGACCATTTACATTTACTTTCTATATTTTCATTTTTAATTTCGATTGTTTTGTTCATATTCACAATTGTGAAGTCTGCATCATAACCTTCTTTAATAAATCCTTTGTTTTTAATTCCAAAAATCTTTACTGGATTTTCACAAACAAAGTTCATCAATTGATTAAGAGATAATTTTCCATCATTTATGTGATTTAACATTACAGGCATTAAAGTTTGAACTCCTGGCATCCCTGAAGGAGTATTTGGATACACCTTATCCTTATTCTCTTTTAAATGAGGGGCGTGATCAGACCCGATAGTATCATTGAAGTTGTTTCTCACTCCATACCACAATCTATCATAATGGGATTTGTCTCTTAATGGTGGGTTCATCTGGGCATAAGTTCCAAGCTTGTCATAACAATCTGGAGCATAAAGAGTTAAATGCTGTGGAGTTATTTCAAATGTAATATTTCCTTTATGCTGAGATAAAAAGTCTATTTCCTCTTTCGTAGTAATATGAAGTACATGAGCTTTTTTATTGTGCTTTTCTGCAATTCGAACAATTCTTCTTGTAGATGCTATTGCACATTCTGCACTTCTCCAAACAGGATGTGTATGAACATCACCCTCTTTTATTAATTTCTTATTTACATTTAAAATTGCTTCGTCTTCAGAATGGACTGCTACGACTTTAGAGGCATTTTGAAAGACTTTGTCTATATCATCTTCTTCAGCAACTAGTAAATTACCAGTCGAAGATCCTGCAAAAAGCTTAATTCCACAACATCCTTCCAGACCCTCTAAACTTGCTAAATCATCTGCGTTATCTGCTGTTGCCCCAAAATAAAAAGCATAATTGGAATACATTCTGTTTTTAGCGAGATCTAGTTTTCTTTGAAACTCTTTCATATTTGAAGTTGGTGGATTAGTATTTGGCATTTCAAAAACACTTGTAATACCTCCTGCTATTGCTGCTCTACTTCCTGAGTGAAGATCCTCTGTATCTGTTGATCCTGGTTCTCTAAAATGTGTTTGCGTATCTATACAACCAGGTAATACCGTATGGCCTTCTGCATTAATTGTCTCTTTTGCCTCTTCTGAAATTTGTCCAATCTTTTGAATTTTTCCATCTTTTATAGCAACATCAACATCTTTTAAATCACCATCGATGTAACATTTTCCGTTTTTAATTATAAGATCTAACATTTTGAGAAATTGTTATTATATTACATCCTATAATTAATCAATTATGAATATTAAAAACGTTTATATTTTAGATGACAGAGCAATTCTTTATATTAGTGGAGAAGATGCAAAAGAGTTTCTACAAAATCTTATCAGTAACGATATAAATAAAGTAAGTGATGTAAATAGTTGTTTTAGTTCTTTACTTACACCCCAAGGTAAATTTTTATATGAATTTATAATCGTAAAACATAAGTCTGGATATATTTTAGATTGTGAAAAACCTCAGGCAGACGAGTTATTCAAACAGTTATCCCTTTATAAGCTTAGATCAAAAGTTGAAATTCTAAATTTGAGTAATGAATTTGTTGTAGCATCATTTTCTTATGAAAAATTCTTAGCATTTGATGAAGCGAAAGATCAATTAGGATATACAATTAAATATAGGGAAGACCCAATTTTATTAGATCCAAGAAATAAGGATTTGGGTGCTAGATTAATTATTAATTTAGAAAAACTTTATTTATCTCTAAAAAAGCTAGATCTTCATGATGCAAATTTGAAAGAATATTATTCATTAAGTCATAGCCTTGGAATAGTTCCAAAAGATTTAAACAAGTTACAAGACAAGTTGTTTGGTATTGAATGTAATTTTGAGGAATTAAATGGAATTGATTTCAAAAAAGGTTGTTATGTTGGACAAGAAAATACTGCACGAATTAAATTAAAGAACAAACTTTCAAAAAGATTATTTCCAATAAACATAATAAGTGGAAACTTACATGAAGGTGAAAGTATTTATAATAATGAAATTGAAATAGGCAAAGTTTTAATTAATAGCGACTATCCCTTTGCTCTAATTAAATACTTAGATAAAAATTTTGATCAAAATAATAGTTTTAAAACAAAAGATGCAATCATAAATATTAAAAAACCTAGTTGGATAATTTAAAATTTAATATTTTTCATAATTATAAAAATTAACCCATTTTTTTATAATTAGTTTTGTTTCATTTAATTGATTATTATAATTTTTCCATCTACCTATTGCTTTATTGTTGATGGGTTGTGTAACCTGATAATAACTTGGTGTTGTTATTCTTCTTTTTTTTGCAATTTCATTAAAATTGTATAAATCATCTTTCCATTCTATTTCTAAAAAATTCAAAACTTTTTTTACAGAATTTTCAAAAGAAAAAATTAAATCTTCATATTTCAATTCATAAACTTTAGGATTAAAAATTTTCTTATATGTTGTCCAAAGTTGCATAACAGTATCATAAAAATTAGCAGAGTCTTCCAATTTTAAAAAATTCGACATTGAACTATTTAATTTAAAATTTTGAAAGTAGCAGCTAAGTACAGAATCATATGGATGTCTTAAAGAAAATATAAACCTTGCATTCGGAAATACTCTAAGTATTTCTGGAACATAAATAATATTTAAAGGAAGCTTATCTATGATGATTTTACTATTTGAATTATTTTCTAAATAAATTTTTCTTTTTTCAAAATATACATTTCTTAATTCTTTTAAATTATCATCATTTAACTCATTTAATCTCTTTAAATTTCCATTGGTAAAATTTTTAATATTTGAAATTAATATTTCAATCATTGGTTTTTCCTCTACAACTTCAATATCCGTATGACTTCTTAAAATACTATCTAAAAGTGTAGTTCCAGATCTTGGGAATCCAATCATAAAAACTGGACTTTCAACATATTTTAATTTTGTTTCTTTCCAAGGAATACTTTCAATAGACTTAAAATAATTTTTTCTATTATCAATTTCTTCATTATATTTAATCTTAATTGTATCACTGGATAAATTTGATAATGATAGATCATTCATTTTTTTAAAACAATCGAATGCTTCATCGAAAGATTTAATTTTGTCATAACTTTTAGCAAGATTTAATAATCTTGCTTTTTCAAAAATTATTTCTGAATTATTAAATTTTAGAAATTTAAGAATTTCTATTGTTTCAAAATATTTTTTCTTCTTATATTTTAACTTACCTCTATAAAGTTTAATTATCTTATGATTTACAAATATATCATCGCATTTATTTATTATTTCCTCTAATAAGTCATTTTGATTTGTTCTTTCATATAATTCCATTAAATTTATATAGGCAGGGAAATATTTATTATTAATCTTAATTGCTTTTATAAAATAATTTTTTGACGAAATAATTTCGTTTTGTTCACGTTTTAATATACCAAGATTATTATAAGGTTCTGGTATATTGGCATTAATATCTATCGCTCTATTTAATGACTCCTCTGCCTTAATGAACTCTCCTAAATTAGTGTAAACTATTCCTAGACTATTATATGCCTCAGGGAAATTAGGGTTGATTGAAATTGCGTGTTTCAAATATTTTTTTGAGAGTTGGTAATTTTTTTTTTCTGAATAAATATTTCCTAAAAAAAATAAAGACTTCAAATTTTTTTTATCTTTGGATAAAATTTTTTTTAAAATTTCCTCTGCTTTTTCTTTTTGATTTTCCTGGATATTTTTTAAAGCTAAATTTAATTCTTCTTGAAAATTGTACATTTTTTTATTTATTCAATAATTAAGTTTCTCATTCCCAAGTTGTAACAAATCATTAATCGAGTGTCTAAAAACAAATTTAAATAAAAATTTTAATTGTAGGCTTTTCCAAACTAGAAAACAATAAGTGCTATTGAGTTTAAGTTTAAATTTGGTGCGGTCGGAGAGACTCGAACTCTCATGGACTTAGTCCACACGGCCCTCAACCGTGCCTGTCTACCAATTTCAGCACGACCGCAAGTAAAAATAATTATGAATATTTAAACTTTATCTATTTAAATGATTTACCATTTGAAATTAATAATAAAATTGTCAATTTTTTCAAATGTTCGATAAATTGGGATCGAGCCTAAATCTTCATGATAAACTGCTTTTGGATTCCATGAAAAACAAACTAAAAAAATAATTATAGCACAGAGCATTTTGCTTTTAGGGAAAAAATAATTTTCAAACTTTTTTAAACTTTGGTGATTTAAGATTATTAAATTATTAAATATTAACCCATAGAAAAAAATAAATGCCATTGAATACGATAAATGATGATACCTTCCAGTATCTACTGAAATGTAAAAAATTAAATATGTTGGAATAATTAAAAGAATTAAAATTAATGGAACTGGAATTTTATGTATTATCTTGTTTGTATTATTTTTATCAAAGCTTGTGAAAAAACTTAAAATTATTAAAGGACCATACCCAAAAACCATTATAAAAGAATGCCTTATTATCCACTCTGCATTCCAATTTGGAAAACGCACCTCACCCATATATGTTTCTAAGGGATTTGCCACATAATGAGTTTGAAATCCACAAATTACATTTAAATTTTCTAAAAGTGACAAACACATTTCATCTTTCATTTGAACTGTGTAAATATTTTTAAACAATAACCAGCTGCATATTAAGAATAATATTAAAAATAAAAATATTTTAAAATTATTTTTAGTATTGTTTTGTTTATTTAAGACGAATAAAAAAAATAAAAAATATAATATATGAAAAAATATAATTTCATGAGTTAATAAGATTAAAATTGAAAGTATAAATGTGATATAAATTTTAAAATCAAATGAATAATTTTTCAAGAATATCAAAACTAACATTAAAATACTTACTAATATTTCTTTTCTTCCAATAGCCTCAAGCTCAGCAATTGGAAAAAATAAAAAAATTGCAGAAAAAAAAGATAGATATATTAAGTAATAATTATTTAATTCTTTTATTAATAAAAAAATTAAATAATAAAAAACTGCATAAGTACATATTTGCACAAAAAGAATTGTTTTTTTTAACTCTAAATCAAAAAATAAAGAAAATTGAAACAATATTTCACCAGATAAGCCTCTTCTGGTAAATCCTCCTTGATAATTTATTAACCATTCTGTTATTGAATTACTTAAGTTTAAATGTAATGAACCTAAGTAAAAAATAGCTGTAAATGTTGATAAATAAATATAAAAAATTACAAATTTATTTGTTTTTAATTTTTCCATAAAATTAATATATCCTTTTACTAATAATTAATTTTAAATACATTATTATATTAATAATAATTAATGCGTCAGAATAAAAGAATGACAACTTGCAACCAAATTGCTAAGTAGGGCTATGGAATTTACACAAGAAGTGCGTAAAGCGACAGATCCAATTTATCAAAAAATTTCTAAGGTTATGCCTGAAATTGAATGGTCTGTGCATGCTCCTTATATTCATAAAATTAATAAATTAAAAAAAGAAAAAAATGCTGTAATTCTAGCCCACAACTATCAAACTCCAGAAATTTATCATGGTGTTGCAGATTTTTCTGCAGACTCTCTTGCGTTAGCAATTGAAGCATCAAAAACTTCAGCTGATATTATCTTAATGGCTGGGGTACATTTCATGGCAGAAACTGCAAAATTAATGAGCCCTGGTAAAAAAGTTATTCTTCCAGATATGGATGCTGGCTGTTCTTTATCATCATCGATTACTGGAAAAGATGTAAGGTTACTAAAAGAAAAATATCCAGGTGTTCCTGTAGTTTCTTATGTTAACACTTCGGCTGAAGTCAAAGCTGAAACAGACGTTTGCTGTACATCTGCTAATGCAGTTAAAATAGTTAAATCACTAGGGGTAAAGAGAGTAATATTTTTACCTGATGATTATTTAGCTAAATATGTTGCTTCTCAAACTGATGTTGAAATTATTTCTTGGAAAGGAATTTGCATTGTTCATGATCAATTTAACAAAAAAGAAATAGATGATATAAGAAAAAATAATCCAGGAATTAAAATTATTGCACACCCAGAATGTCCTCCTGAAGTAATTGAAGCAAGTGATTTTGCAGGATCAACTTCTGGAATGATAAAATATGTAAAAGATAATCAACCTAAAAAAGTAATGATGGTTACAGAGTGTTCAATGAGTGACAATATCCAGATAGAAAATCCAAATGTAGACTTTGTTAAACCATGTAATATGTGCCCTCACATGAAAAAAATTACACTTCCAAAAATATTAGATTGTTTAGAAAATGAGACTGGTGAAATTATAATGGACAAAGAAACGATTGATAAAGCCAGAATATCTGTAGAGAGAATGGCAGCTATTGGCAGATAAATAAGTGTCAAAAATAAAACTAAGCAAAGAATTTATCAAAAGTACAGTTAAGCTAGCATTGAATGAAGATCTTTATCCTTCGGGCGATATTACTTCAGACTTAATTAATAATGATAAAATCTTAACAGTTAAATTAATTTCAAATCAAAGCGCAATTGTTGGTGGGTTATTATTTGCTAGAGAAGCATTTTCTTTAATTGATAATGAAATAATATTTATTATTAAGAAAAGAGATGGTTCAAGAGTTAAAAAAGGTTCTGTAGTTGCTTTAATTATAGGGAAGGCAAAAAATATTTTAATTGCTGAAAGAGTTGCTTTAAATTTTTTGTCACACATTTCTGGAATAGCAACTAAAACAAATGAGTTTGTTAAATTAGCTGGAAAAAAAACCAAAATCTGTTGCACAAGAAAAACAATTCCAAATTTGAGAGTTATCCAAAAATATGCAGTTAAATTAGGAGGAGGTACAAATCATAGATTTAATTTAAGTGATGAATATTTAATTAAAGATAATCATGTAGCAAGCTCAGATATAAAATCTTTAGTCCTAAAAGCAATCAAAAATAAAAAAGGGAAAAAAATTACTGTAGAGGTGGATACAATTAAACAACTTAAATCAATTTTAGGTCTAAAATTTAATACTGTTCTACTTGATAATATGAATATTAAAAATTTGAAGGATAGCGTTAAAATTGCTAAAAAGTATTATGAGACTGAAGCTTCTGGAAATGTTAGCCTAAAAACTGTTAAAGCAATTGCTTCCACTGGTGTTGATAGAATTTCTGTTGGTAGTATTACACACAGCGCTCCAGGTGTTGACTTTAAGTTAGAAATCTAATTTACGAATTTAGAAAGGTCAGGTTTAAAATAGTTTGGACCTTTCATAACCTTTCCAGAATCATTGTAAATCGGTTTTCCATTTTCATCTAACTTGCTCATGTTGGAATTCTGAACCTCTTCAAAACATTTATCCAAATCAATTCCAAATGCATGCCCCGCTCCATAAGTTACATATAATATGTCTGTTAGTGCATCAGCTACTTCCAATAAGTCCTTATTATTCATAGCTTCTGTAAGCTCTTCTAGTTCCTCTTTAATTAAGTCTAACCTTAATTTATTTATTTTATCAGTACTAAATGATGGTTTTGTTTTAACTTCCTGACCAAAAGTTTTCATAAATGTACCTACTTTGCTAAAATTCGACATAATGCTCCTGTATGTTTTTAAAAATTTATTGTATGTTAATAATTATTTGTTACTTAAAAATTAATCAATGAAATTAAGAAAAGAATTTGACAGTATTGGAAGTATAAATGTTGCAAATGATAAGTATTGGGGTGCATCTACTCAGAGATCCAATAAATTTTTTAATATTGGAAAAATTTTAGTTAATATTTCAATTATTAAGTCAATAGCGATTATCAAGAGATCAGCTGCAATTGTACATGCTAAAGATAAATTAATTGATAACAAAATTTCTAAGGCAATAATCAAAGCATCAGATGAAGTAATCAAGGGTAAATTAGACGAAAATTTTCCTTTAAAAGTGTGGCAAACAGGGTCTGGTACACAAACAAATATGAATGTGAATGAAGTTATTGCAAACAGAGCTATAGAAATTTTAGGTGGTAAAAAAGGTACTAAAAAACCTGTTCATCCAAATGACCACGTAAATAAATCACAATCTACAAATGACGTTTTTCCAACTGCAATGCATATATCAATAGCTAAAGAAACTATTTCTAAAATGCTACCAAGCTTAAAAATTTTAGAAAAGGAACTAAAAAGAAAATCTAGTGAATTTAAAAACATAATTAAAATTGGAAGAACTCATTTACAAGATGCTACTCCACTATCTCTTGGTCAAGAATTTTCAGGGTATCATTTTCAAGTAAAAAAAAGTATTGAAAGAATAGAGTATGCGTTAAAAGAAATATTATTTCTTGCACAAGGTGGTACGGCAGTAGGTACTGGAATAAATTCTAAGAAAAATTTTGATAAGAAAATTGTTAAAGAAATTGCTAAATTCACAAAAATAAAATTTAAACCAGCTCCAAATAAATTTGCAGAGCTTGCTGCTCATGATGCAATTGTTAATTTTTCTGGTGCTTTAAATACATGCGCAGTTGCGTTAATGAAAATATCAAATGACATTAGATTTTTAGGTTCTGGTCCTAGAGCTGGCTATGGAGAACTAATTTTACCTGAGAACGAACCGGGTTCCTCAATAATGCCTGGAAAAGTAAATCCAACACAGTGTGAAGCTGTAACAATGGTTTGTGTCAAAGTTATTGGAAACCATAACGGTATAACTATGGCAGGATCTCATGGACACTTTGAACTAAATGTTTTTAAACCTTTAATAGCTCACAACATCTTACAATCAATCGACTTAATTGCAGACAGCACGAAAAATTTTGCTCTATATTGCGTCAAAGGAGTCAAAGCTAATAAAAAGAAAATCCAAGAACATCTAGATAATTCACTTATGCTAGTAACTGCTTTAGCTCCACATATTGGTTACGATAATGCAGCAAAGATAGCAAAAACTGCGCTCAAAAATAATACTACTTTAAAATATGAAACTTTAAAAACAGGATTAATAAACGAAAAAGATTACAATAAAATTGTTGATCCTAAGAAGATGATCTATCCAGCGTAACTCTTAATTGCTTCATTTAATAAATTTTTAAAATAAATTTTGTTTTGTAAATCATCTTTTTTTATCATTATATTACTTAAAATTTTATTAATATTCTGATTAATTTTATTATCAATTTTAATATCCTTTAATGCAGCTATTTTTTGATCAAAATTATAAGTAAAATTAAAATCTATTTGATCAATTTTATTTCTATAATTTTTAGGTGTTAAAAGAAATTTATATACCTCATTATAATCTTTAACATTGATTTTTAATTTTCCATCCAAAACTAACTCTCCATTTCTAACAAAAATTAAACTATCCAATAATTCAAAATCTGCAATATCTCTCCATTCAAACTTTGTCTTATCTGTATCGATTAAACCTTCTTGGATTTTTGAATTTAACTTAATATTTTTAAAGTTAGAATTCTTATAAATACTATTTCCATTAATATTTAATTTTAAATCAATATTTTTATTATTAAATATTTCTGTTTTCAGAAGTTGGGCTATAATAGCATTATTACCAAATAGATAATTCAAATTGATTTCATCTAGGCTACCCTCTAAATTTGCAAAAAAAGGTTTGAAATTAAATTTACCTTTATAGGTATTATTTGGTTGATCAATTTTGTCAAATATATGAAAATCAAATGAATTTTTTTCAATTTTATAGTCTACAAATCTTTTTATTTTATTTAAATTAAGCTTTGATTTACCAATTTTTTTATCATTCTCAAAGATCAATTCATTTTCAATATTAAGTTTCATTAAATTAAGATTAATTGTAGAAAAATTTTTCTTGTTATCTTCGCTAAAAAAAGACTCTACTGAAAAAGGAATATTAAATATTTCATTTTCTGAATAGAAAATATTTTTTAATTCTTTTGAATCAAAATAATATTTCATCTTAAAAATTTTGGTTATAAACAAAACCTCATCATCTATATGTTTAAAAAAAACATTACTATTATTTATTGTTATATCTCCATCTTGGAAACTTTTGTTTAATAGCTCTATAAAGAAATTATAATTTTTTGTATTTAAATGAAAATTAGAATTTTCTAAAATTAAATCTCTTACTTCAATATTTTTTAAAGAAAAAAGATCGTCAAATGAAATAAAAATTTTTAATTTACTAATTTCAGAAATTTCTTTTTCATTATTAAGAATTTTAGAGTCTGCGATTATAAAATGAGGTTTAGGAAAAAAATTATATTTTATATTTTTAGAAAATTTAAAATTTAAATCAAATTTACTTTGAAGCTCATTTTTCAGTTCTTTTGCAATATCATTTTGATTGTAAAAAGTGGGTAATAATAAATAAGAAATAAAAACAACAAAAAGTGCGACAAAAGTTAAAATTATTTTATTATTTTTAAATAAAAAGCTTAAATTCTCAGAATTTAACTTGTTTAAATTTTTTTCTAAAAGATTATTAATAAAATTATTAATGTTTTTTAAATGTTTTACGAAAAAATTTGTTTTGCTCATAACAATCAAGAAATCTTATAAAGGATTATTTTAAATGATAAACAAAGATTATTTAGAAAATTTAAATGATGCCCAAAAAGAAGCTGTTCTTCATCTAGATGGCCCACTTTTGATTGTTGCTGGGGCTGGATCTGGAAAAACAAAAGTTTTAACTTCTAGAATTGCTAATATTATTAAAGAAAAAAAGGCATTTCCAAATCAAATCTTAGCAGTAACATTTACTAATAAAGCTGCTAAAGAGATGCAAAATAGAGTAAGCAAAATACTTGGCTCTGATGCAGTCGGACTTTCATGGCTAGGTACATTTCATTCCATTTGTGCGAAATTATTGCGAAAACATGCTTCAGCAGCAAACCTAAATTCCAATTTTACTATTGTAGACACAGATGATCAGATCAGACTTATTAAAAATATTTGTAAGGCTGAAAATATTGACATCAAACAATTGTCCCCAAGGTTTATATTAGCAATAATAGATCGTTGGAAAAATAAAGGATTTTATCCCAATGAGGTAATAATAAACAAAAAAGATCTTTATGAAAAAACAATTCTTCCACTTTATAAAATTTATCAACAAAAATTAACTGACTTAAATTCTTGTGATTTTGGTGACCTTATCTTACATGCTGTAAAAATTTTAGAATTTAACTCAGATATTAGGGAAATATATTCAAAGAATTTTAAGTATATACTTGTTGATGAATATCAAGATACAAATTTTATACAAAGTAAATGGCTCAATCTTTTGTCTGAAAAAAATAAGAATATTTGCTGTGTTGGTGATGACGATCAATCAATTTATAGTTGGAGAGGTGCAGAGATAAAAAATTTTTTAGAATTTGATCAAGTATATAAAAATACAAAAGTAATAAGATTGGAGCAAAACTATAGATCTTCTCAAAATATTTTATCTGTAGCTTCCAATTTAATTTCTAACAATCAAAATAGAGTTGGCAAAACATTAATTACTACTTTGGATGAGGGAGATTTGGTTAAATTAAATTGTTATAAAAATGGTAAAGATGAAGCAATTGGAATTTCTGACGAAATAGAAAAAAATATAAAAAAAAAATTTTCCTACAATAATATTGCAATTCTTGTTAGGGCTATTTTTCAAACTCGTGAGTTTGAAGAACGTTTTCTTAAAATCGGTATGCCGTATAGAATTTTAGGTGGTACAAAATTTTATGAGAGAGCTGAGATAAAAGACTGTGTCGCTTATCTAAGATTAATTAATCAAGAAAAAGATGATCTTGCTTTTGAAAGAATTGTAAATAACCCAAAAAGATCCATAGGAGATAGCACTTTAAAAAATATTCATGAGTTTGCTAAAGAAAATAAATTAAATTTAGAAAGAGCAGCAATTAAAATGCTTGAACAGAATTTAATTAAACCAAAAGCAAAAATTGGATTAAATTTATTTATAAATTGTTTGTCTAAGTGGAGAAATGACA
Organism: uncultured Pelagibacteraceae bacterium; assembly: GCA_902554745.1. Lineage (GTDB taxonomy): Bacteria > Pseudomonadota > Alphaproteobacteria > Pelagibacterales > Pelagibacteraceae > Pelagibacter. Next base: position 6,328 of record CACDQA010000002.1, on the reverse strand, counting down.
TAACAATAAAAAATTCAAATCATATTAAATTATTACAAACTGTTTTAGATGAGTCTGGATATTCAGCAATGTTGAAAAATAAAAAAGATGTTGATAACGAAAATAGACTAGAAAATATTAAAGAATTATTAAGTGCTATGAAAGAATTTGATAACTTAGAAAGCTTTTTAGAACACGTGTCTTTAGCAACCTCAGTAGATCAAGAATGGGATGGTGAAAAAATCAACATGATGACAATGCACGCTGCAAAAGGATTAGAATTTGATGTAGTTTTTCTCCCAGGCTGGGAAGAAGGATTATTTCCTCATCAAAAATCTATTGAAGAAAAAGGTCAAAACGGCCTAGAGGAAGAAAGACGCTTAGCATATGTGGGGATTACTAGAGCAAAGAAAAAAGCTATAATATCATTTTCAATGAATAGATTTTATCAAGGGGATTGGATAGACAGTATGGCTTCCCGATTCATCGAAGAATTACCAGAAAAACATCTGGAAAAAAATTCTTTTTTTGATGAAGAAATTAATAATGATGATGATTTTGAGTTTAATCAAGATTTTGAAATTGAAGAAGGCACAAGAAGTCCTGGATGGATAAGATATCAAAAGAGAATTAAATGAGGCATCGTATTAAATTATTAAGAAGAAAATTTAAAAAATATGGAATTGATGGCTACATAATTCCAAAAAATGATGATTATTTTACAGAATATTCAAAATTAAATCGATTAGAAGTTATTTCAAATTTTAGTGGGTCCGCTGGTCTAGCTATAATTCTTAAAAATAAAAATTATTTGTTTACTGATGGAAGATACACAATTCAAAGTAAAATTGAGAGTGGAAAAAATTTTAAAATTTATGGGTTTGAAAAATTAATAAATTGTAGTTTATTCAAAAATCTGACACTTGGAATTGATCCAAAATTATTCACCAATATACTGTTAAAAAATTACTTTTTAAAATACAACAAAGTAAAACTTATTGAAAATAATCTAATTGATGAAATTAAAAAACAAAAAAAAAATACTTCAATTCCATTTTTTTCTTTAGACAAAAATATTGTTGGTGAAAGTGTTAATTCTAAATTAAAAAAAATAACTAATTATTTAAAAAAAAATAAATCTGATTATATTTTTATAAGTGCCCCAGAAAATGTTGCTTGGACTTTGAATATAAGAGGTAGTGATGGTCCAAATAGCCCAATTCCAAATTCAAGATTGATAGTAAGTAAATTTAAAAAAATACTACTAATATCTGATAAAAAAAAATGTAACCAATTATTCAAAAATAAAGTTATTAAAAAACATGAATTTTTAGATACAAATGATTTACCAAAAAAGATATTAAAACTTAAAGGAAAGAATTTTATTATAGATGACAAATCTTGTTCAATTTTTTTTGAAAAACTTATTAATTCAAAATTCAAAATTGTAAAAAGAGAAGATCCTATTTATCTTTTAAAAGCAATTAAAAATAAAATTGAAATTACGAATATGATCAATGCTCATATCTTTGATGGAGTAGCATTAACAAAATTTTTATATTGGATAAAAAATATAAATAAAAAAAAAATTACAGAAGTGGAAGCAGCTAAGAAATTAGAAAATTTTAGAAAATTAAATAAAAACTTTCTCTATCCTAGTTTTGATACAATAGCAGGCTCTGGTAAAAATGGAGCCATTGTACACTACCGTGCAAAAAAAGAAAATTGCAGAACTATTAATAAAAAAGATATTTTACTATGTGACTCAGGTGGACAATATAAATATGGGACAACTGATGTCACAAGAACAATATGTTTTTCAAAGCAGAAACAAAATATTAAAAATATTTTCACAAAAGTATTAAAAGGTCATATTGCTGTAGCTATGACTGATATTAATAAAGATGATACAGGTAAAAAAATTGATAAAAGAGCGAGAAAATTTTTAAAAAAAAGTAATCTAGATTATGCACATGGTACAGGACATGGTGTTGGTTTTTTTCTTAATGTTCATGAGGGACCTCAATCTATTACAAAAATAAATACAGTAAAAATAAAAGAAGGCATGATTTTGAGTAATGAACCCGGGTATTATAAAACCAATGAATATGGAATTAGGATTGAGAATTTAGTTTATGTTAAAAAAATAAATAAAAGCTTGTTATTTAAAAATTTAACAATGGCACCTATAGAGAAAGATTTAATAAATTTTGATTTATTAACAATTAATGAGAAAAACTATTTGTTTAAATATCATTTAGAAGTTTATTCAAGGATATCTAAGTATTTAAGTCCAAATGAAAGAAGCTGGTTAGCTAGTTTAATTTAGCATTTTCAAAAATTCAGCTTGGTCAATGATTTTTATTTTTAACTGTTTAGCGTAATCTACTTTTTTTTTAGTTGGTTTTTCACCAATAATTAAGAAATTTAGTTTTTTTGATACGCTGCTAATTGTTTTTCCAGAATTTTCCTCAATTAAAGATTTAACTTCAGCTCTACTAATTCCATTTAATTTCCCAGTAACTAAGAAAGTCTTATTATTTAATAAACCATCATCTGAATTTTGAATAGCATCTTTAATTAACAAAACTTTTTCCAATTCGTTTAAAACTTTTATGTTAGCTTCATTTGATAAGAAACTCTTAATTGAACTGACTTGTGTTTCACCAATTCCATCAATGCTTAGCAAATCCTCATAATTAATTTGTTTAGATAAATTTTTAAATTCTGAAAATGATACAAAATGTTTAGACAACAATTTTGCATTTTCTAAACCTATATGTCGTATACCCAGAGAATATATAAGTCTTTCTAAAGAAATAGTCTTTTTTTGATTGATTGAATATTTTAAATTTTGGACAGAAAGTTTTCCCCAACCATCTAAATTTTCAATTTTTGAAAAATCTAAATTAAAAATATCTTGAGGATATTTAATAAATTTAAATTTCCAAAAATTTTCCACTATTTTTTTTCCAAAACCATCTATGTTAAAAGCTTCTTTTGAAACAAAATGTTTTAATTTTTCAATTGATACTTGATCACAATAGTAACCTTCGCTAGAACATCTCCTTACAGCGTCAATTTTTTTTGTTACTTTATTAAATTCTTTAATTGTTTCTGATCCACAGGATGGACAATTTTTTGGAAAAATAAATTTTTTTGAATTTTTTGATCTTTTTTGTTTATCTATTGAAAGTATGTGAGGTATCACATCGCCAGCTCTCTCTATAACTGCTATGTCACCTATTCTAATATCTTTTCGATTAATTTCATCTTCATTATGTAATGTTGCATTTGAAACTATAACGCCACCAATATTAATTGGTTGAATTTTCGCAACTGGTGTTAAAGCTCCAGTTCTACCTATCTGAATTTCTATATCTAAAATTTTAGAAACTGCTTTGCTAGATGAAAATTTGTGTGCAATAGCCCACCTTGGAGCATTAGCAACATTACCCAATCTTCTTTGCATAGCAAAATCGTTCAATTTGTAAACTATTCCATCTATATCAAAATCTAAGCTCGCTCTTTTTTTTTCGATTTTATTATAATTTTCCATTAAATTTTTAATACCTGTAATTAACTTATTTAATGGATTCGTTTTAAATCCCCACTCACTTAAATTATTGAGAAAATCAGATTGATTGTTAACTTTTAATCCATTTTCATATCCAAATGTATAGGCAATAAATTTTAAAGGTATTTTTTTTGTTTCTTCTGGGTTTTTTTGTCTAAGAGAACCAGACGCTGCATTTCTAGGGTTGGCAAATTTTTCTTTTAAATTCTTAAAATCACTGTTTTGTATAAATACCTCACCTCTAATATCAATTTCCTTTGGAAAATCTTTGTTAGTAATTTTTTTGGGTATATCTTTTATTGTCTTAAGATTTTCAGTTATATCTTCACCTTCTTTACCATCACCTCTTGATAGGCCTCTAAGAAGATTACCATTTTTATAAGTTAGAGATGCGGAAATACCGTCAATTTTAGGCTCTGCGCTATAAGACAATTTAAAATTACTTTTTTCTGAGAGAAAATTAATTATTTTTTTTTCAAAATTGCTTAAATCTTCTTCTGAAAAGGCATTTGAAAGAGATAACATTGGAACCCTATGAGAAACTTTTGTAAAATTTTTTGATGGCTTAAAACCTACTGTCAATGATGGAGAAAATTTAGATTTAAGAAAATTATATTTATCCTCTAAAGATAATATCTCGCTCTTTAGTTCATCAAATTCTTGGTCACTTACAACTGGTAAATTCTCTTCAAAATAAAACTTATTATATTTATTGAATAATTTAATTTTATCTTGATAAATAGAAATAATTTCTTTTTTTTTCATTTTAATCAAAAAGAGATTTTACTTTTTTTAAAAGAGAATTTTCATTTTTTTCTTTTTGTTTTCTTTCTAATTCATAAGTTTTATTAAAAACACTATAAGATTTTTTATACCATTCAGATGATTGATAATTATAACCTAAAAGTTTAGCATATTTTTTAGCCTCTTCTGTTAATCCGATAGTATAATGAACTTCTACCAATCTATGTAATGCTTCCTCCACATATATTGTATTTTCATAATGATCTACAACATTTCTAAATCTATTTATTGCTGGTACCCATTTTTTTTTCTGAAAATAATATCTGCCAATGTATATTTCTTTTGAAGCCATTATATCATTCACAAGATCTAATTTGAATTCAGCATCCATTGAGTATTCTGAATTAGGAAAATTATCTATTACAAATTTTAAGCCTTGTTGTGCATTTAATATTGCATTTAAATCCTTTTTTTCATCAATAATTTGTTCATAATAACATATTGCTAAAAGATAATTAGCATAATCCAAATTTTTATGCTTAGGATAAATTTTTTTGAATCTCTCTAATTCAGCTATTGCATCCATATGATAATCTTGACTGTAGTATGAGTAGGCTGCCATTAAAGCAGCTCTAGGTGCCCAATCAGATTGTGGAAATAAAATTTCTGCTTCATTAAATTTTTTTGCTGCGAATAAAACATCACCATTTTCTAAAGACTTTTTTCCCTCACTATATGCTTCATAAACTTGCAATTCTAAACTTTTTTCTTCAATTAAAGATTTTTTAATTTCTTTTTTAGAACAAGAGAAAATAAAGAAAACAATTAAAATATTTAAAATAATTTTATTTATTTTTGACATCAGCGTTATTATTTAAAAGATTATTTTAAAGTAATCTATAAATTTATGCTATGGATCTTAACAAATTTCTATTTATTAATGTATGAGGAAGATTTTTTTCTTTAATTTCTAAAATTGAAAAATTTTCTTTATCTTTAAAAACTTTTCTAAGCAATTGATTTGTAAGATAATGCCCGCCTTGAGAACAAATTATGCTTGCTACAATTCTATAGCCAGAGGTGTATAGATCACCGATGCAGTCTAGAATTTTATGATTAACGAATTCTTTATTATTTCTCAAACCTTCAGAATTCAAAATTTCCTCACCTTTTACAACTATTGCATTTTCTAAACTTCCACCTTTAGCAAGACCATTTTTTTTAATTAATTCTATGTCTTCAAAAAGACAATATGTTCTGGAATTATAAACATCTGACAAATCATCTTCATAAATTTTAAATTTATTTCTCTGGTTTCCTATTATTGCGTTGTCATACTTAAGCTCAAAATCAATATCTAAACTTAAAGTTGAGGGTTTTATCGTTATAAATCTTTCACCGTCTGAAAAGTTTACTTCTTTGTTTATTTTAATAATTTTAATTGGTGAATTACTGATTTCTATTCCACTTAAACTTATATTTTCGATAAATTTTTTTGCAGATCCATCTAATATTGGGACTTCCTCATTATCAATTTCAATCAAGGCGTTGTCTATACCTAAGCAAAATAAAGCGCCCATCAAATGTTCTATTGTTGAAACTTTTACACCAAATTCATTTTCAATTGTAGTGTTTAAAGATGTATTGGTTACATTTACAAAACTTGGGTAAACTAAATTTTTTTCTTTTAAATCAATTCTTTTGAAAACAATGCCAAAATTTGGATTAGCAGGCTTAATAATCAAATTTACATTGACCCCACTGTGAAGTGCAACACCGCTAAAAGTTACGTTATTTTTTATAGTTTTTTGAGTTAAGTAAGACACCTAAATCTTCTAATTTGAAATATCGAAAATTAAAAAACAACTATTGTTACGGTAAAAAACAATTTTAGCTAAATAGTTGAAAAAATTTTTCAAAAAAAGCTAATTTTTTTGTGTTTTTTGGTATGAATGTGACCTCATTTTCATTGTAACCATTTAAAACCTTATAAGACATCTCAGATATTTCCTCATTTTCACGAAAAAT
>CACDQA010000001.1 GCA_902554745.1 uncultured Pelagibacteraceae bacterium | reverse complement strand
TTTAATAATTTTTAAATTAATTCCAAGAAGATCGTCTCGGCTCATTCCAGGTTTTCTTGGAACACCTGCTGTAATTATAATTACATCTGAATCTTTTATATCCTCATAGTTATCAGTTCCTGAAAATCTAACATTGAAACCATCTACAGATGAAGATTGTGCAATATCTAATGCTTTTCCTTTTGCAATACCACTAGCTACATCAAATAAAACCACTTCATTTACTAATTCTTTTGTTCCTATTAAATGTGCAAGAGTTCCGCCTATTTGGCCTGCACCAATTAAAGATATTTTTGTCATTTATTTCCTTTATTTCATTGTTGGCATAACAAATTCCGCATTTGATCGGACACCTGAAGGCCATCTGGATGTTACTGTTTTAAGTTTAGTATAAAATTTTATTCCTTCCATACCATGCATTCCACTATCTCCAAATAATGATCTTTTCCAACCACCAAAACTATGAAATGCCATTGGAACTGGGATCGGCACGTTAATACCAACCATACCTACTTGAATTTTACTTGCAAAAGTTCTACCTGCATCACCGTCTCTTGTATAAATACTAACTCCATTTCCGTACTCATGGTCGTTAATTAATTTTGCAGCTTCTTCAAAAGTTTTTACTCTAACAACTGATAAGACTGGACCGAATATTTCCTCTTTGTAAATTCTCATATCTTTATTTACATGATCAAACAAGCATCCACCTATATAGAAACCATTTTCATAACCTTGAAGTTTTAAACCTCTTCCATCAACTACTAGCTTTGCACCTTCCTTGACACCTAAATCAACGTAACTTGTAACTTTTTCTAAATGTTCTTTTGTAACTAAAGGTCCCATTTCTGATGCTTTATCCATTCCAGGACCAACTTTTAAAGCTTCAGCTTTTTTTGATAATCTTGATACAAGTTCATCACCAATATCTCCAACCGCAACCGCAACTGATTGAGCCATACATCTTTCTCCAGCTGAACCATAAGCAGCACCCATTAAACCATTTACTGCACCATCTAAATCACAATCTGGCATAACAACTAAATGGTTTTTTGCTCCACCCAAAGCTTGAACTCTTTTTTCATTTTTAGCTGAATTTTCATAAATATATTTTGCAATAGGAGTAGATCCTACAAAACTAACAGCTTTGATATCTTTGTTTTCTAAAATTGCATCAACAGCTTCTTTATCTCCATTTATTACATTAAATACTCCTTCTGGAAGACCAGCCTCAGTAAGTAGTTCTGCCAATCTTATTGCGCAAGAAGGGTCTTTTTCTGATGGTTTAAGAATAAAAGTGTTTCCACAAGCTATTGCTATTGGAAACATCCACATTGGTACCATAGCAGGAAAATTAAAAGGTGTAATACCTGCAACAACTCCTAATGGTTGTCTTATTGACCAACTATCAACATTGGTTCCAACATTTTCTGAAAACTCACCTTTTAATAAATGTGGTATTCCACAAGCAAATTCTACCACCTCAAGTCCTCTAGTTAAAGAGCCTCTTGCATCTTCATAAACTTTTCCATGTTCTGAAACTATTAACTTCGTTAATTCATCAGAATTTTTTTCAATTAATTCTTTAAATTTAAATATTATTCTAGCTCTTTGTAGAGCAGGTTTTAAAGACCAAGTTTCAAATGCTTTTTTTGCTACCTCAACAGCACTGTCTAGATCAGATTTTGAGGCAAGTCTTACCTCAGACTCTTGTTCACCAGTTGCTGGGTTAAAAACTTTTCCTTTTTTATCTGAAGATCCCGGAATTATTTTACCGTTTACGAAGTGTTCTATTAATTTCATGAATACGGTGTTTTAGATCAAAAATATCGAATAGTCTATTTAAACATTAGCTGTTGCTAACATTTTTTTTATTTCAGCTATAGCTTTTGCTGGATTCAAGCCCTTAGGACATGCATTTGTACAATTTAATATTGTATGGCATCTATATAATTTTAATTCATCTGAAACTTTTTTTAATCTAGCTTTTCTCTCTTCATCTCTACTATCAATAATCCATCTATAAGCCTGTAGCAGAACTGCAGGACCTAAATATTTATCTCCATTCCACCAATAACTTGGGCAAGATGTAGAACAGCAAGCACACATAATGCATTCGTAAGCACCATCAAGTTTTGCTCTATCTTCTTTAGACTGATAAATTTCTGTTGTCTGTTTTGTTGAGTTATTTTTTAACCAAGGTTCAATGGATTGATATTGTTTATATAAGCCATCTAAATCACCAATCAAATCTCTTTTAACTTTTAAATGAGGTAGAGGATAAATATCAATGTCACCGTCTATCTCTGCATGAGGAGTTGTGCAAGCTAGTCCATTTTTTCCTCCCATATTCATAGCACAAGAGCCACAAACACCATGAGCACAAGACCTTCTATAGGCCAATGTAGGATCAATTTCGTTTTTAATTTTATTTAAAATATCCAGCACCTTAGATGGACAATTATCCATATCAACTTCGTATGTATCAATCCTAGGATTTTCTTCTGTCGATGGATCCCATCTATAAATATTTACTTTTCTTAAATTTTTAGATCCAGTTTTGTCTTTAAAATATTTGCCTTTTTTAACCTCTGAATTTTTAGGTAAGCTTAGCTGAACCATTAATATACTCGCTCTTGTGGTGGAAAATATTGAACTTCATTTGTTAAAGTTGATTTGTGAACTGCTCTGTAACTAATCTTTGTATTTTTTCCATCACACCAAGCAAGAGTATGTTGCATAAACTTTTCATCATCTCTTTTTGGATAGTCATCTCTCGCGTGAGCACCTCTGCTCTCTTTTCTATGATATGCAGATTCTACAGTAGTTACCGCTTGTCTTATTAAATTATCAAATTCTAATGTTTCAACTAAATCAGTATTAAATACTAAAGACCTATCTTTAACTGAAATTGAGTCCATACCATCATAGGTTTTTTTAATCTCATCAACACCTTCTTTAAGATTTTTTTCTGTTCTAAAAACTGCACATTTCGACTGCATAGTTTTTTGCATTGAAAGTCTAAGTTCTGCAGTACTATTATTTCCTTGTGCATTTCTAAGTTTATCAAATCTATCTAAACATTTTTGTGTTTCTGACTCAGGAATTTCTTCATGAGGTGTTCCTGGCTTAACTAATTCAGCTGCTCTTTTTGCTGCTGCTCTTCCAAATACTACTAAATCAATTAAAGAATTAGAACCAAGTCTATTTGCTCCGTGAACAGAGACACATGCCGCTTCTCCTATAGCCATTAAACCTGGAACAGTTTTTTCTGAGCCATTTACAGTTAATACTTCTGCTTTATAGTTTGTTGGAATACCACCCATATTATAATGAACTGTTGGCACAACAGGAATTGGTTCTTTAGTTACATCTACATTTGCAAATAATCTCGCTGCATCAGTAATTCCAGGAAGCCTGCTTTCAATAATATCTTTATCTAAGTGACTTAGGTTCAAATGAACATGGTCTTGATCTTTTCCAACACCTCTTCCCTCATTAATCTCAATAGACATAGATCTGCTAACAACATCTCTTGATGCTAAATCTTTTGCATTTGGAGCATATCTTTCCATAAATCTTTCACCTTTAGAATTTGTAAGATAACCACCTTCTCCTCGCGCACCTTCTGTTATTAATGTGCCGTGGCCATAAATTCCTGTTGGGTGAAATTGAACAAACTCCATATCCTGAAGCGGCAGTCCAGCTCTTAAAACCATTGCATTACCATCACCAGTACAAGTATGTGCTGATGTTGCTGAATAATAAACTTTTCCATAACCACCTGTAGCAATAATTACTGTGTGCGCTCTAAATCTGTGAATTGTGCCATCATTCAAATTCCAAGCAATTAGACCTTTGCATTCTCCATTCTTCATCAACAAATCTAATGCAAAATATTCTATAAAAAATTCTGTATTATGCTTTAACGCTTGTCCATATAATGTGTGTAAAATAGCATGTCCTGTTCTATCAGCTGCTGCACAAGTTCTTTGAACTATTCCATTTCCATAATTTTTTGTCATTCCACCAAATGGTCTTTGATAAATTTTTCCTTCTTCAGTTCTGCTAAATGGAACTCCATATTTCTCTAATTCTAAAACTGCTTTAGGTGCTTCTTTACAAAGATATTCAATACTATCTTGATCACCTAACCAATCTGCACCTTTTACAGTGTCATACATGTGCCATCTCCAATCATCTTCTCCCATGTTTCCTAGTGCTGCTGATATTCCGCCTTGTGCAGCTGATGTATGACTTCTGGTAGGAAATACTTTTGAGATACAAGCTGTTTTTAAGCCAGCTTCGCTGAGCCCTACTGCCGCTCTTAAACCTGATCCACCTGCACCAAGTACAACAACATCGTACTCATGGTCTATAATATTATATGCTTTCATGTATTTAAGTTAAAAATTACAATTATAGTAATTACTGGAATTGTTATAGCAAAAAAATTTAGGACTTTGTTTGCGGCATTTTTGGTTTTTTTATCGTTAATATAGTCTTCAAAAACCTCACTTATAGTCAAAGCTGAAAAAAAATAAGCAATAACTAAAAATAATCCAATTAGGAATTTAGATGGTTGTGTTGTTAAAAAATTCACTATTTCAAAATAACTTTTATCATAGATATTCACTAAATTTATAATAAACCAAAGCATTAAAGGTAATAAGATTGCAGAACTAATTTTTAAGAATAACCATTTTTTTGTTACTGGCAGCATTATATTAATCCCCTGCCAATTAAATAAATTAAGATAGTTACAACAATCGAACCAAAAATAACTAACAAACCTGTAATTTTTGTTGTTTGTAATTCAAATCCATAACCCAAATCCATAATCAAGTGTCTTACTTCACTTAACATTTGAAAACTAAATGACCAAGTTATTCCAATTAAAATAAATTTACCTAAAAAAGTTTCTAAAAAAATTTTAATACTTTGATAATTACTTTCTCCTAGAAGCATTAATGCAAACCAAATACAAATTAAAGTAATTGCAAAAAAATTAATTATTCCTGTAATTCTATGTGAAATAGATACTAATGAAGAAATATGCCATTTATAAATCTGTATGTGTGGTGATAAAGGTCTGTCTTCCATATTTTATTTTGAGTTAATAATTGTTTCAGCAATTTCAACAGAATTAAGTGCTGCACCTCTAAGTAGGTTATCTGATACAATCCACAAATTTAATGAATTTTTTTTAGTTTTGTCTTCTCTAATTCTAGATATATATGTCTCATCACTCCCAGCTGCTTCAAATGGTGTGCTATAACCTCCATTTTCTCTTTTATCAATAACCTCACAACCATCTGCTTTACTTAAAACATCTCTCACTTTTTCTAAAGTATATGGTTTTTCAAATTCTATATTAACAGACTCTGAATGAGAAACTAAAACAGGAATTCTTACACATGTAGCTGTAAGTTCTATTGTATCATCTAATATTTTTTTTGTTTCATTTGTCATTTTTAATTCTTCTTTTGTATATCCATCATCAGCAAAAACATCGATATGTGGAATAACATTAAAAGCGATTTGTTTAGTAAAATTTTTTGACTCTATTTTTTTTCCATCTAAATATTGTTTAGTTTGATCTATTAATTCGTCCATTGGACTTTTGCCACCACCTGAAACAGATTGGTAAGTTGAAACTACAACTCTTTTAATTTTGAACAAATTATGTAGTGGTTTAAGTGCTATAACAAGTTGTGCTGTAGAACAATTTGGATTTGCAATAATATTTTTTTTCATATTTTTAATTTCAGCTGCATTCACTTGTGGGACGATCAATGGAACATCTGGATCCATTCTAAAAAAACTCGAATTATCAATTACAATTGTGTGCTTGGCAGCTTTTTCTGCATATTTTTCAGCAATTTTTCCTCCAGCTGCAAAAAAAGTTATATCTGCTTTTGAAAAATCATATGTCTCTAAATTTTCAATAACATACTCTTTATCTCTAAAAGAGATTTTTTTTCCCGCACTTTTTTCTGAGGCAACTAAATATAGATCATCAAACTTGAAGTTTTTTTTATCAAATACTTCAAGAGTTTTTCTACCAACATTTCCTGTTGCACCTACTATAGCTATGTTCATTTTAAAGCTGTTATACTAAATAAAAGGTAAATCGCAAACTTTACCACTGCAAATATCACCATTTATGCTTGCTTTTACCTTCTGGTCTACATTCCAATGTGATTTTTTCATCATAGCAATACCAATCACTTTTTTAAAATGTGGTGAATAACATGCTGACCGTAATTCTCCAACGATGTTGTTCTGATCATCAGTAAGATCTAAAGATCCTGTTAAACTTATTTTCTCTATATCAAATTTAACTCCCATTAATTTTTTATTTATTCCCTCAGATTTAATTGTCTTTAGTTTTTCTTTTCCTAAAAAGATAACATCACTATCTATGTTAATATATTTATCGAAACCACATTCATAAGGATTATCTCCATTATCCATATCATTACCATGAGATAACAGTCCACTTTCTATTCGTTCAATCAAATTAGGACATCCTGGTTTAACATTAAATTCTTTTCCAATTTCAAATAAATGATCATACAGTTTTAAGCCTGCTTCTGTATTTTGAACATACACTTCATAGCCTCCTTGTTTAGACCATCCAGATTGTGCGATAAGGTGTTTTGCACCTCCAAATTCAAAATAATCAAAACCAAAAAATTTTAATTTTGTAATCTGTTCTCCAAATACTTTTTCCATCAATTTAAATGATTTTGGACCTTGTACAGCCATGATATCAACTTTTGGCTCTATGATTTCAACATCAAATTTATTTCCAATTGCTAATCCTTTTGCAAATAATATTACGTCCGTATCTGCAATAGAAATCCACCATTTATTTTCATTAATTCTTAAAACAACTGGATCATTAATTAATCCAGCATTATCATCTATAATCGGACAATAATAACATCTTCCATCTTTAGACTTTGATAAATCTCTACAAGTCATTAGCTGAACTAGTTTTGAAGAATCTTTTCCTGAAATTTCTACCTGTCTTTCAGCTGCTACATCCCAGATCTGAACATGCTCTTTTAAATGATGGTAAGATTCTTCAATTGAACCAAAGGCAGCTGGAAGCAACATATGGTTATAAATTGTATAAGCTGTAACACCTTGTTCTTCAATTCGAGAAGTATATGGAGTACCTCTAAGTCTTCTTGATTTTGCAATTAAAAAGTTTTTCATTTTTTCAAAAATTCTAAAACTTTGTCTCTCATTTCAAATGCTTTTTCAATCATAATCATATGGCCACAACCTTCTATTATGTGTGTAGATGAGTTGTTAATTAGACTAGAAAATTTTTTTCCTGCTTCTAGATTTATCATTTTGTCTAAGGATCCAAATATCATTAGTGATGGACATTCGATTGATTCTGCTGCCTTTGTTCCATTTTTGTAATTGTTACATGCAACAAGGTCTACCGCCAGTATGTCTCTTATATCTCGAGGTGATTGTATTATTTTTTCTACTGGGTTACCTCCAATAAATCTTTTTGAACCTTCATAACCCCACTTCATCATTAATTTAACTGCATCGGAGTCCCCATTTTTTGCTAGATCAATTAAATCTGGATGCACTGGCATTTTATTTGAGCCTCCAATAAAGACTAACTTTTTTAATCTATCTTTATATTTGTGAGCATATTCAAGTATCTCCAAGCAACCTTGGGAATGACCAATTAAAGTTAAATTATTTAGATTTAGTTCGTTAAAAACCCGTTCTAACCAATCAGCTATTTTTTCAATACTATCTAAGCAAGGACCATCTGAATTACCATGCCCAGGTAAATCTATAGATAGTACGTTTAAATTATTATTTGAAAAAAACTGTTCAGTTAGAGACCAAACAATATGCGAAAGACCACTTCCATGAAGAAATACTATTGTTTCTTTATTTTGATCAATACCCTGTCCTGCATCAGACGCATAGACATTTTTATTTTCCAATTGAAAATTCAAAAATTACCTAAACTTGTTTTCTTAATTCAAACTTTTGTATTTTTCCTGTCGAAGTTTTTGGCAACTCACAGAAGACAACTTTCTTGGGAACTTTAAATCCCGCTAAAGTTTCTTTACAAAAATCAATTAATTCTTTTTCTGATACCGGCTTATCTTTAACCATTTCAATAAATGCACAAGGAACTTCTCCCCATTTTTCATCTGGTTTTGCAACAACTGCCGCAATAGAAACTGATGGATGTTTAGAAAGTGTATTTTCTATTTCAATTGAAGAAATATTTTCTCCTCCAGAAATAATTATATCTTTTGATCTATCTTGTATTTTTACATACCCATCAGGATGCATTACAGCTAAATCACCACTATGAAACCATCCATCTTTCATGGCTTTATCAGTAGCATCTTTGTCTTTAAAGTAACCTTTCATTACGACATTCCCTCTAATCATAATTTCACCAATTGTTTTTCCATCTTTAGGAACTTCTTTCATTGTTTCTGGATCCAAAACAACGACACCTTCAGTATTTGGATATCTCACACCTTGCCTAGCCTTAATTTCATTTTGTTTTTCCTCATCGAAATTGTTCCATTCATCATTCCACGCACACTGAGTAACATGTCCATAAGTTTCCGTTAAACCGTATACATGCATAACCTCAAAACCTAATGCTCTCATTTTTTTGAAAATTATACTTGGTGGTGGCGCTCCAGCAGTCAAAACATAAACTTTTTGTTTTAATTTTTTTTTGTCACTTTCAGGAGCTCTTGTAATCATATTTAATACTATTGGGGCACCGCCAAAATGAGTTACTTCATATTTATCGATTAATTCAAAAATTTTTTTTATGTCAATATTTCTTAAACAAATTGTCCTTCCGTTTAACATTGGAACTGTCCATGGATAACACCAACCATTACAATGAAACATTGGAACCACTGTTAAAAAATTTAATCTATTTGGCATGTTCCAAGCTACCGAACTTCCTGTAGACATTAAATATGCACCTCTATGATGATAAACTACTCCTTTGGGATTTCCTGTAGTACCTGATGTATAGCTTAATGATATTGCTTGCCATTCATCCTCTGGCATTTGCCAATCGAAATTTTCATCGCCTGTATTTAAAAAACTTTCATATTCTAAATCGCCAATTTTTTCTAATTTCGATTGATCAGCATTTTTATCATCTATATCAATTATTATAATTTTTTTATTTAAAGTTTTTAATGCTTTCTTAACTTCTCCATGTAATTGTCTATCAACTACTAGTACCTTTGCATCACTGTGATCTAAAATATATGAAATTGTATTTGCATCTAATCTTATATTAATTGTATTTAATACTGCACCTGCCATAGGTACTGAGTAATGTCCTTCGAAAATCTCTGGTGTATTAAAGGCTAAGAATGAAACAGTGTCTCCTTTTTTAATTCCAATTTTTGACAGTGCACTAGCAAATTTTACAGCTCTTTTGTAAACATCATTCCAAGTATATTTCCTATCTTCATAAATTATAGCTTCATAATTTGGATAAATTTCCCTTGCTCTTTTAAGAAACGTTAATGGGGTAAGTGGTACGTAGTTAGCTTTATTTTTATCTAAATTTGTCTCGTAATGATTCATTATTAATTAAACTTAAAATTCATTATATTGGAACTTCCAGAGATAGCAGATTTGTAATGATACTCAGCTCTAGGCAATACCTTATCAAAATAAAATTTTGCGGTATTTATTTTATCACTATAAAATTCTTTATTTTTTTCAAAATCACTAAAACTTACATCTAAAATTTTAATCCAAGCATAAGCAATTGAAACATATCCCAGACTTCTCAAATAATCGTTTGCTGCAGCACTAACATCGTCTTTTTCGATTTTATGTTTATCCTTAATCCAGTCGGTGAACTTAGATAAAATATCTAAATAATGATTTAATTCTTTTGAAAATGTTTTTACTTTTTCATTTTTACTATCACACTCAGATTTAATCATATCTAAAAACTTATTGATAATATCGCCATTTTTATTTGATAATTTTCTAAATACTAAATCTGCTGCCTGAACAGAATTTGTTCCTTCATAAATTGGGGTAATACGATTATCTCTATATAATTGTTCTATTCCTTGGTCTTTAGTATACCCATATCCACCATGTATTTGCATCGCGTCATTCGTAATTTCCATAGCTAAATCTGTAAATAATGATTTAACAACTGGTGTCATCAATGAAACATAATCCAAAGCTTCTTGTTTAATTTTTTCATCTGGATGATAAAGACTCACCTCAGTTTGTTGTGATAACCAAAAACATAAAGCTCTTTCACCTTCAATGATTGACTTCATATTAAGTAAAGATCTTCTAATATCTGCATGTTCAATAATAAAATCTGCTCCATTAGTAGATTTTGAATTATTTGTTTTGCCTTGTTTTCTCTCTTTTGCATAGGCAAGTGAGTTTTGATAAGCAATTTCAGAAATTCCTAAACCTTGAATACCTACCACTATTCTCTCAAGGTTCATCATAGTAAACATAGCGCTAAGACCTTTGTCTTTGTTACCAATCATATACCCAGTTGCTTCATCAAAATTTAAAACACATGTTGCTGAACCCTTAATTCCCATTTTGCTTTCAATAGATCCTGTTGAAATTCCATTTCTTTGACCAACACTACCATCTTTATTTACAATAAATTTTGGAACTAAAAATAAACTAATTCCTTTAGTCCCCGCAGGAGAGTCCGTTGATCTTGCTAAAACTAAATGAATAATATTTTCAGTTAAGTCATGATCACCAGAAGTTATAAAAATCTTTTGACCACTAATTTTATAGGTGTCATCAGATTGTTTGACAGCTTTGGTTTTTAACAAACCTAAGTCTGTACCACAGACTGGTTCTGTTAAACACATAGTGCCACTCCATTTACCTTCGACGATCTTTGGTAAATATTTATCTTTAATTTCATCTGAAGCATGATGATTAATACAATTATAGGCACCAATACTAAGTTCACTATATAATTTAAATGACAAACTGGCTGAGGAAAGCATTTCATCAAAGAACGCGCTTACTGTTTTTGGCATTCCTTGGCCTCCATATTTGGGGTCACAAGACAATGACGTCCAACCATCTTCAATGTATTTCTGATATGCTTCTTTGTAACCCGGTGGTGTTCTGACAACACCATTTTCTAAAATTGCTGGATTTTCATCACCTGCTTTAGCAAGAGGTAAAATTAAATTTTGATTTATTTTAGCTGCTTCTTCTAAAATATCTTTAACAAGATCAGCACTCACCTCATTATATTTTTCAAGCTCATTATAATTCTTATTATCTCTTAATTTTTCAAAGAGAAACATCATATCTTTTACTGGTGCGGTGTAACTTGGCATATTTAAAGCTTAGAATAATTCTAGTTTTATTGCAATTTTGAAATTATCGCATCACCCATTGCTGACGTGGAAGTCTCTTTCATACCCTCTGACATTATATCTTTAGTTCTTAATCCATCATTTAAAACATCTTGAACTGCTTTTTCTAAAATATCTGCTTCTTTATCAAGATCTAAAGAATATCTTAGTGCCATAGCAAAGCTCAAAATAGAAGCGATTGGATTTGCTATCCCTTTACCAGCTATATCTGGAGCTGACCCGTGTATAGGCTCGTACATTGCTCTCATCTCACCATCTTTATTTTTTGCACCTAAAGATGCTGAAGGTAAAAGACCTAAAGATCCCGTTAACATTGAAGCTTGGTCTGACAACATATCTCCAAACAAATTATCTGTTACGATTACATCAAATTGTTTTGGGTTTCTTAAGAGCTGCATAGCACAATTGTCTGCTAACATATGACTTAATTCTACATCTTTGTATTCTTTTTCATGAAGTTCTTGGACTTCTTCTTTCCACAATTGTCCTGCTTCCATCACATTTGATTTTTCACACGAAGTAACCTTATTTGATCTTTTTCTAGCTAAATCAAAAGCGATCCTAGCTACTCTAGTAATTTCGCTAGTCGTATAAGTGTGTGTATTAATTCCTTTTCTCTCTCCATTTTCAATTGGCTTAATTCCTCTAGGTTCACCAAAATATATACCCCCTGTTAACTCTCTTACTATCATTATATCTAGTCCTGAAACTATTTCTGGCTTTAGGGTTGAAGCATCGACTAATTGTTTAAAACAAATTGCAGGCCGTAAGTTAGCAAAAAGCTTTAATTCTTTTCTGAGTTTTAATAATGCTCTTTCTGGTTTTTTGGAAAATTCTAGGTTATCCCATGTAGGACCACCAACTGCTCCAAGCATAATTACTTCACTTTCTAGTGCTTTGTAAAAAACCTCATCAGTAATTGGGGTACCATGTTTATCATAAGAACAACCACCAACTAGCTCCTGATCAATTTCAAAATCTAAAGATTTTTTATCATTAAACCAGTTAATAATTTTTTTTACCTCTGTTATTACCTCCGGACCAATACCATCACCAGGAAGTAAAAGTATTTTTCTTTTTTTTACTTTAATCATTAAATACCCAAGGCTTTTCGTTTTTTAAATTTGTTTCAAACTTTTCTATTTTTTCTGATTTTTTTAGTGATAAAGCGATATCATCAAGCCCTTCTAACAAACATTTTTTCTTAAATGGATCGACTTCAAATTTTAGCTCATTATTTCCATAAACTATTTTTTCCTCTTGCAAATCAATAGAAATTTCTTCTTGTCTATTTGCGTATTCAGATAGTTCTTTGATTTTTTCTTCTTCAAGGATTATCGGCAAAATTCCATTTTTAAAACAATTACTAAAAAAAATATCTGCATAGCTTGAACTTATTACACAAGTAATTCCAAAATCTAATAAAGCCCATGGAGCATGTTCTCTTGATGAACCACACCCAAAGTTTTTTCCAGCAATTAAAATTTTAGATTTATTAAATGGATCTTTATTTAATACAAAATCATTTATTTCTTTGCCTTGATCATCATATCTCATTTCAAAAAATAAATTTTTTCCAAGACCGGTTCTTTTGATAGTTTTTAAAAAACTGTTTTGGAATTATCATGTCTGTATCAATATTTACAATTGGTAAATAAGCTGGGATACTTTTTAATTTATTAAATTTTTGCATTTAATTTTGATACTTTCTGACATCATCTAAATTACCTGAAATTGCAGCTGCTGCAGCCATTCCTGGACTAACTAGATGGGTTCTACCACCTCTACCTTGTCTTCCCTCAAAATTTCTATTTGATGTAGAGGCGCATCTTTCTTCTGGCTTTAATTTATCGGCATTCATCGCTAAACACATAGAGCAACCTGGTTCTCTCCATTCAAACCCTGAGCTAACAAAAATTTTATCTAGTCCTTCTTGCTCTGCTTGTTCTTTAACTAAGCCTGACCCTGGAACTACTATAGCATTAACATGCGATGATACTTTTTTATCTTTTAGGATTTTTGCTGCTTCTCTCAAATCTTCTATTCTGCCATTAGTACAACTACCAATAAATACTTTATCTATTTTTATATCTGTGGCTGCCATGTCAGGTTTTAGACCCATATACTTTAAAGCTCTTTCAATTGAATTTTTTTTATCTTCATCGGTCTCATTATTTGGATTTGGAACTTTTCCATTAATTGTTATTACATCTTGTGGTGACGTACCCCATGTAATCATGGGTAAAATTTCATTTGCATTAAGGCTAATTTCTTTATCAAAACTAGCATCAGCGTCTGTTTTTAAAGTTTCCCAATAGTTCAAAGCTTTATCCCAATTTTCACCTTTTGGAGACATTGGTTTCCCTTTTAAATATTCAAAAATTTTTTCATCTGGTGCAATTAATCCTGCTCTTGCACCGCCTTCAATTGTCATATTGCAAATAGTCATTCTTTGCTCAACACTTAAAGATCTTATTAAATCTCCAGCATATTCCACAACAGATCCTGTTCCACCTGCTGTACCTATTTTTCCAATTATTTGAAGTATTACATCTTTAGAAGTAACTCCTAAAGGAAGTTCACCATTGACATTAATTCTAAAATTTTTAGCTTTCTTCTGAACTAATGTTTGGGTTGCTAAAACATGTTCAACTTCTGAAGTTCCTATTCCAAATGCTAAAGCACCAAATGCTCCATGCGTTGCGGTATGGCTGTCTCCACAAACAATAACTGTACCTGGTTGAGTAAAACCTTGTTCAGGTCCTATGATATGAACGATACCTTGCCTCTTATCATCCATACCAAATAACTGAACACCGAATTCTTTACAATTTGCCTCTAAAGTATCTACTTGAATTTTTGACTCTTCATCTGAAATACCTTTTGATCTGTCAGTTGTTGGAACATTATGATCTGCAACTGCTAAAGTTAAATTTGGATGTCTAACTTTTCTATTAGAATTTCTTAATCCTTCAAAAGCTTGGGGGCTTGTCACCTCATGAATTAAATGTCTATCTACAAAAAGTAAAGATGTGCCATCATCTTGTTGATCAACTAGATGATCGTTCCAAATTTTATCGTATAATGTTGTAGACATTGAAAAAAAAATTATTTTTTTTCTGTAGAGCTTTCTGATTTTTGTTCTTCTTTAGGAGCCTCTGCTGCTGGAGCCGCCTCTTCTTTAGGTGCTGCTTCTGCTTTAGGAGCTTCCTCTTTTGGTACTTCTACTGCAGGAGCTACATTTTCCTCTGTAACAGTTTCTGGTTTTGCCTCAATATCAATACCAATTTTTTTTCTAATTTTTTCTGCAATTCTTGCTGATTTACCAGTTCTGTCTCTTAGATAATAAAGTTTTGCTCTTCTTACTTTTCCTGATCTAATAACCTTAATTGAATCAATTAAAGTTCCAAATAATGGGAAAGTTCTCTCAACACCCTCTCCAAAGGAAATTTTTCTAACTGTAAAAGATGAGTTTAGGTCTCTGCTTTTTTTAGCAATACACACTCCCTCAAAATATTGAATTCTTTCTTTTTTACCCTCGGTAATTCTCACTCCAACTTTAACAACATCTCCAGGATAAAATTCTGGAATTTTTTTCTCTGAAAGAATTTTGTTAACGTTATGCTGGTTTATTTCTTCAATTGTTTTCATGTTAATGTTTATCAAATTAATTCTTCTTATATTTTTCCCATAAATCTGGTCTTCGGACGCGTGTTATAGCCTCAGATTGAGATAAACGCCAGTGTTTAATTTTATTATGATCACCTGATAATAGTACGTCTGGCACAGCTTTTTCCTCCCAAATTTGAGGTTTTGTATACTGAGGGTACTCTAGAAGACCATTTTCAAAGGTTTCATCTAATTTAGAGTTTTCATTTCCTAATACACCGGGAAGCAATCTTAAAATACTATCTATGACTACATATGCTGCTGACTCCCCGCCTGACAAAACATAATCTCCAATACTAATTTCCTCAATATTTCTTGTTGAAAGTATTCTTTCGTCCACACCTTCAAAATGACCACAAATTAAAGACAGAGATTTTTCATTAGCTAGCTCTTTTGCTAAATTTTGATCAAATTTTTTTCCTTTTGGCGATAAGTATAAAATTCTCTCACTCTCATTTTTGTTTTCATCTAAAGACTTTGCAAGAACATCTGCTTTTAATAACATCCCTGAACCGCCCCCATAAGGTGTATCATCTACTGTTTTGTGTTTGTCATCAGCTGCATCTCTTATGTTTACAACTTTAAGTTTCCATAAATTATTTGATAACGCTTTTCCATAAAGTCCTTTAGATAAAGGACCAGGAAAAACCTCTGGATAAAGTGTAAACACTTGAGCTTGCCACATAAATAATCTTTAAATTATTTTTTTTCCTCTGCTGGAGCTGCTTCTTCTTTAGGAGCTTCTGCTGCTGGAGCTGCTTCTGCTTTTGGAGCTTCTTCCTTAGGAGCTTCTGCTGCTGGAGCTGCTTCTGCTGGAGCTGCTTCTGCTTTTGGAGCTTCTTTATTATCCTCTTCTTTTTTATTTCTCTCTTTTTTTGGCACTGCTTTATTTGGATTATTTCCATTTGCAGGCATAGGCATTAGTTCGTTCTCACCTAAAATTCTTGCTACTCGAGTTGTTGGTTGAGCTCCCTGACCAAGCCAATATTTAATTCTCTCAGCTTCTAGGCCCACTCTTTCTTTTTTCTCTTTTGGTAATAGAGGATTAAAGAAACCAACCTTTTCTATAAATCTTCCATCTCTTGCAAAACGACTGTCGGCAACAACAACTTTATAAACAGGACGTTTTTTTGTTCCACCTCTTGATAATCTTAATTTTAACATTTCTTCTCCTTTTTACTTTAATTGGTTAAATAGCTCTGGCGGTATACCTTTATCTGACATACCTTTCAGATTTCCTTTTGACATCTTTTTCATCATTTCAGACATCATTTTAAATTGCTTAAGCAATTTATTGATAGTGGCCGGATCTGTGCCAGAGCCATTAGCAATTCTTTTTTTTCTAGAACCATCTATTATTTTTGGGTTCTCTCTTTCTTTTTTTGTCATTGATAAAATAACAGCTTCATTTTTAGTAATTATACTTTCATCAATTCCCGCTGAATCCATTTGGGATTTAATTTTAGAAACTCCGGGCATAAAAGACATAATTCCCTCAATGCCACCCATTTTTTTCATTTGTCTTAATTGAGATAAATAATCTTCCATAGAGAATTGACCTTTTTTTAAATTTTCCTCTGCTTTTTTAAGATTTTCTTCTCCTAAATCTTGAGCCGCCTTTTCTACAAGGGATACGATATCCCCCATACCTAGTATTCTGTTTGCAATTCTATCTGGATGGAATACTTCAAGATTATCTATTTTTTCTCCTATCCCTAAAAATTTAATTGGTACGTTTGAAACATATTTCATACTCACTGCGGCTCCACCTCTTGCATCACCATCAGCCCTAGTTAAAATAATTCCAGATAAATTAACTGTATTTTTAAATTCTTTTGCCACTGAGGCTGCAACTTGACCTGTTAAAGAGTCTGCAACTAAGAAAGTTTCTGTTGGATTAATGACGGCTTCAATTTGCTTAATCTCGCTCATCATTTGTAAGTCGATTTGAGTTCTACCAGCAGTATCAAATAAAATTATTTCAGCTCCATTTAAATTAGCGGCACTTATTGCTCTTCTACAAATATCAGCAGGTTGCTGACCTTCTATAATAGGTAAAGTTAAAATATTATTTTGTTCTCCTAAAGATCTAAGTTGTTCTTGTGCAGCTGGTCTGTAAATATCTAGACTGACCATCATTACTTTTTTCTTTTTATTAGTTTCTAAAAATTTTGCTAATTTTGCTGTTGTTGTTGTTTTTCCAGAACCTTGTAACCCAACTAACATCATTGGCACGGGCGGTACTGCGTTTAAGTTTATCTCATTGTTTGTTGCACCTAATAAGTCTACAAGCTCATCATAAACAATTTTAACGACCATATCCCCAGGAGAGGTAGACCTTATTATCTCTTGGCCTAATGCTTTTGGCTTAACTTTTTCAATAAAATCTTTTGCAACATCCAAAGAGACATCTGCTTCAAGTA
Organism: uncultured Pelagibacteraceae bacterium; assembly: GCA_902554745.1. Lineage (GTDB taxonomy): Bacteria > Pseudomonadota > Alphaproteobacteria > Pelagibacterales > Pelagibacteraceae > Pelagibacter. The sequence goes on along the minus strand of CACDQA010000001.1, from coordinate 70,014 downwards.
AGGCTTGTCTAATACCTCTTAAACCTTCATCTACTTGAGCTTCATCAAGGGAAGGTGCCTTTTTCAGAGAAGAAAAAATTTCTTCAAATTTATTTGTTAAATTTTCAAACATATTTATTACGCATAGCAGTAACGCACTAGTGGGCGAACCCTCGCTGACTAGTGTCGATCTCTTTGTTTCCAAAGACACCGCAAAGTTAATGTTTTTGCGGAAACGGCAACAACCTATAATAGAGGTTCAAAAAGTCAATAAATAAGTTAAATATCTATATATGGATATTAAAGCTTTTAAAATGGACGGTTTAGGTAATGATTTTGTCATCATAGATAATAGGCAAACAATTACAAATTTGACGAAAGAGCAAATAATAAAGATTTGTGACAGAAAATTTATTGGTTGTGACCAACTAATATTGATTAAAAAAAATGATATTTCAGATGCTTCACTAGAATTTTATAATTCAGATGGAGGAATGTCTGGTGCGTGTGGAAATGGTACGCGATGTATTGCTGATTTATTAGGCAAAGAAAATAACAAAAAAGAAATTGTCTTAACAACTTTATCTGGCAAATTAAAATCAAATATTGTTGGAGAAAAAATGGTTTCAACAGAAATAGGTGTTGCAAAAACAAAATGGGATGAGATTCCATTGTCTAAAGAATTAAACACGAATAATTTAGGAATTAAAATTAATGACAAAAATAATAAAGAATTTTCTGGTGGAAGTGCTGTAAATGTTGGAAATCCACATGTAGTTTTTTTTGTTGATAATAACGAAAATTTTGAAATTGAAAAAATTGGACCAAAAATTGAAACCCACTCTCTATTTCCAGAAAAATGTAATGTTACGTTAGCAACTGTTGTTAACAAAGAATTGATAAAAGTTAGAGTGTGGGAAAGAGGAGCTGGGCTTACCAAGGCTTGTGGAACTGCAGCTTGCGCAACAGCTTTTGCCGCAAAACAAAACGGACTGGTAAATGATAAAGTTGATATTGAATTTTCCACAGGTAGATTGACAATTTCAATTGATGAAAACAATAGTATTCATATGAAAGGACCAGTTTCAGATATTGAGGAGATAAATTTTAAAATTTAATGGGAATTTTTGAAAAATTTAAATCAGGTTTTAAAAAAAGTGCCTCAGCTTTTACAACGGGTTTAAGGGATATAGTTGTAAAAAAAGAGATTGATGACAAAACATTAGATAAGATTGAAGATTACTTAATTCAATCCGATGTTGGTATTGTTTCTGCTTCAGAAATAAGAGAAATAATTTCTCAAACAAAAATTGATCCCAATAAAGATTTAACCGACGAAATAAATAATATTTTAAAAAATTATATTATTTCAATTATGAAACCTTTAGAAAATATTGAATTCTTTAAAAAAAAAGAAAAATTAAATGCAACATTAATTTCAGGTGTCAATGGTGTTGGAAAGACAACTACTATTGGAAAAATAAGCAAAATATTAAAGGGTAATGGAAACAAAGTAATGCTAGCTGCATCAGATACTTTTAGAGCAGCAGCTATAGAACAACTAGAAAATTGGGCAAACAAAGTTGATGTTCAAATTACAAAATCATCTCAAGGTTCTGATCCTGCATCAGTCGCTTACAAGGCTATTGAAGAAGCATTAAACAATAATTTTAACCAAGTTTTAATTGATACAGCTGGAAGACTACAAAATAAAAAAAATTTGATGGAAGAATATAAAAAAATTGCAAACGTTACTAAAAAAATTGATCCTGATGCTCCACATGATGTTATTTTAGTTTTGGATGCAACTTCTGGCCAAAATGTAATTAATCAAGTTGAAGAATTTAACAAAATTATTCCAATAACTGGTCTTATTATGACAAAATTAGATGGCACAGCAAAAGGAGGTATTCTTTTAGCTGTTGCTAAAAAATATAAACTACCAATTATTGCGCTTGGATTAGGTGAAAAAGAAGATGATTTACAAATTTTTGAGGCTGAAAAATTCGCCGAAGCATTTACTCAAATTAATTAATTAAGGTACTGGAAATTAAAGGTTTATAAAAACTACATTTGTAGTGTTCTTTAAATTCATAATGTCCACAATTTTTAGCTATTGAAGAAATAATAAAATCAAATTTTCCATTTAAAGGATAAAGCTCTAACTTTTTTTCAACAATATCAAATTTAAAATTAGCTTTTAGACTTTTTACAGCACTAATCATCACCAGAGTTTTGTTATCTTTTAAAAGATAATATGCAAAATCATCTGGAAAAACTGGGAAATCATACTCTTGCAAAAAATATTTTGCCGTTTTAGGAAACCATTCATAAGAAATTAATGGCAAAGACTCTTTTGTTTTGTAGTTATAAATATAAAGATCTTTTGGAAAATCATTTATATAATTTGAATTTTCTCCTCGAGCCAAGACAGCTTTTTCACGGGTTTTAAAATATAATGCAAAATTTTCGTCGTGAGAATTCATTTGATCAATATGAAAAAGGCTGTCTACAGATGCTAAATTTTCTTTGGCATTTGATAAATTATTTAAAGAAAAAAGGACAATAAAAAATAAGAAAAAATTTTTCATAAATTAACTTAAAAAAAAAATTTGAATTATCTTTGTTTAGATTATGGCTTAATTTAAACTATCAACAAAAGATTTAAGAGCTAATACAAGTTTATCATCATATTCCATCATATGATCGTCATATTTTGTAAAATATGAATATTTAGGTTCACTTGCTAAGTTAAAAATTTTTTTACCCATCCAAAATGGAACTATTTGGTCAGCCTCACCATGCATTACTAATACTGGAATATTAATATTTTTAATTTTTTCATTATTTTCGTACTTATCTTTTAAAATTAAACCTACTGGAATATATGGATAAAAATTTTTCGCAGCCTCTATCATTGATGTGAAGGGCGTTTCTAATATTAACCCTGCAAAATTTTTATTCTGAGTAATTTCAGTGGCAATGCCAGTTCCTAATGACTCTCCATAAATAATTATATCTTCTTCATTTAGACCTTTTTCTTTAAGCCAGTTTATTGCACTAGCACCATCTGTATAAAGACCCTCCTCACTTGGTTTTCCTTTATTACCGCTAAACCCTCTCCATGCAATAATTAAAAAATTAACATCCATGTCTTTAAAATGATTTAACTTATGGATCCTGTTTTCAAGTGTCCCTGCATTTCCGTGAAAATAAACTATTGTTTTATAACTTTTTAAATTTTTATTATGAAACCAGCCTAAAAGATTAATATTATCAGTTGTTTTGATGGTAACTTTTTCAATGTTAACTTCTAAATTATCTCCAGAATAATTATTCTCATCAGGATGATACATTAAATTTCTTTGAAAAAAAAATAAGAAAATTAAAACGATTAAGTAAATAGCAACAATTCCAATAAATAATTCCAAAAAAAAATTCCTACGTTTTATTTTCATATTTTTTTCTATTTAATATTAAAAAAAATATATAAGAAATAATACTTAAGATTAAGAAAACTGAAAAAGCTGATTTAAAAGCAAATATTTCTGTGTGACCCATCCCTTTAACAATATCTATCACTAAGCCCATTAACCATTGCATTATGAATGTTCCTGCAAATATTAATAAATTGAATGAAGTTAGTGCTTTACCAGCAGAATAACCTGAAAAAGAAAGGCCCACAGCTGGCTGTGTAACTGATAAAAAAATTGAACTTAAAATAAATAAAGTTATGTAAAAAGCTCCGGCTTTAGGACCTAATAAAATTATCACTAACATTACAGAAAAACTAATTGGCAAACCTAATTTAAGTATTCTTTTAGCGCTAAACCCTATTACTGAAATTTTTGGTAAAAAATAACCCCACAAAAAAAAGGATACCAACATAGTTACATTGATCCAAAATAATCCTGTAGCGCTCTGAAGTGGTGTATAACCAGCAACTCTAGTCATCCATGGGCCTGCCCATAAAGTCTGAATAGCCATTAAGCCCCCATAATTAAATAAACCCATTGGAATTACACTTATAAAAAATCTATTTTTCCAAACTTCTGATAAAGTTCCAGTATTACTTGGCTCTTCTAACTCTTTATTTTTAGTTAAATTCCATTTTGGAATGAAAAATAACATTAAAAAAATACTAATTAAAATTAAGATAGCGATACCTCCAAATATCCATCTCCATCCGAAACTAGGCAATAAAAGTTGTACAGGCAATGTGGATGACAAAAAACCTAATGATGCAATCATTAACATCCATGAGTTTGCTCTTTGTTGCTGATTTTCTGCATACCATATTCTGTAACCCGTTAACGGAGCCATCAAACAAGCACTTACACCTATACCAATTAGAATTCGTGAAACTAACAATCCAGAAAAGCTTTCAGCTAAAGCAAATGATCCTGTTCCAACCAATGCGATTAATAAAAAAGAAGAGACAATTTTTTTTGGTCCATATTTATCTAACAAATATCCAAGCGGTATTTGCATACAAGCAAAACCTAAAAAATAACCTCCAGCTAATAATCCCAAATCAGCTGCTAATAAATTAAATTCTGAGGTTAATACTGGTGAAAGTGTTGCAGTAATTGCACGTAACAAACATGATAAAAAATAACCAAATGCAAATACAAAAAAAACAATAATAGCCTGTTTTTTTGGTAAAATATAATTTTCCATTAATTAAAAGTTTAAAGATATATCTCTATGAACTGAGTTACACCTAGCAACAAATTTAGCTTGTTCTTTAGTTAATCTGTTTTGAAGTCTAAGACCAATATTATGTTTGATAACATCATTATATTTAATTAATTCAGGCATCAAATTCTTATTAGCATCATCTCTCCATGAAACTTCTAAATTGAAAAGATCAAAGGTCTCTGAACTTACTTCAGACAATTTTTGCTCATCGACCTCATCATTATCTATAACAGATATTAGGTCATCTAATTTATTTGCAAATTCTTCGGTTCCAGAAATTTCTCCTAGTTTTTCAAAAAGATTATCAATTATTGATATTGCGTTTTCGTAATTTCTATTATCAATATTATATTTTAATTCTTTTATTTCTGGTGAAAGTTCTTTTAATTTTTCATTGTCATTTATAAACATCACTATTTGATCCAGAGTTTCATAAGCTTCATCAACGTTTTTTCTATATCTTTTAGTTCTTGTGTTTTTTGCTTTGTGCAATATTTCAAACTCTCCATTTTTAGCTTTCCAGCTTTCAGGAATTTTATTTTGAAGTTCTTTAATTTCTAGCTCGTAATTCTCGATCTTTAATTCTAATTTATTTTTACCTGATAAGTTATCATCATCTAAATTTCTAATTTCAGCTTTTGTTTTTTTAATTTTCTGGTCTATTTTTCTAATTTTTTTCTCAATTTTTCTTACATTGAAATGCAAGTCTCTATAGTCTTTTGTAAATAATGCGTATTCTTCCTCCGTTTTTTGAAGTTTTTTAACAATAGCAAAAGTTCCAAGCGCATTATCAAAATGCTCTTCAAAAATATCTAATTTATCCATTGGAAGATTTGCGGGAGTTAATTTCTGCATTTCTTTTATTGCATTAGTAATTCTTTGTTCTTCAGTGTTGTAAATCGCAAATTTGTATTCTTGTAAGCAATATTGTAACTTTGGATTCATCGGTGGTGGAGCAACGTTCGATGTTAAATATGTTCTTGCTGGTAGATAGTTTACTAATGATGGATAGAAACCGACAATTCCAAGGCCTATTAATTGTAAAATAATGAATGGAACCACACCTTTCCAAATATTTAAAGTAGTAACAAGTTTTGAAGCTACACCTTTTAAGTAAAATAATGCAAAACCAAATGGTGGTGTTAAAAATGAGGTTTGTAAATTTACTCCAATCATTACACCAAGCCAAATTGCACTTACATTAGCTCCTGGTTCAGCTAATAATATCGGAGCAATGATAGGAACAACAACAACGGCTATTTCTATAAAATCAAGAAAGAAACCTAGTAAAAAAATCACTGCCATTACAACAATAAACTGTGTCCAAAATCCCCCTGGCAAATCTTGAAGAAAATCTCTTACTAGCTCTTCACCTCCAAATGCTCTAAATCCAGAGGTTAACATTGCAGCACCTAATAAAATTATAAAAACCATTGAAGTCGTTACACATGTTTCTGTAACAACCTCTCTTAAAACATTCTCAATTTTGTATGCTCTCCAAAAACTCCAAACAATTCCAATTAAAAAAGTAATTGTAAAAAATCCTGTAATAAAAATTGCTGTAAGATCTCTAGTTTCTACAGCCTTAATATTTAAATTGTAATTCTTAGATAAAATATAAATTGGAATGACAGATAAAATTGCAATTATAATTGGATAGTAAGCATCTTTTTTTCCTTTATGTAAACGATAACCAGCCATCATGGTTGCACCTATTGCTCCAATTGATCCAGCTTGATTAACGGTTGCAATACCTAAAAGTATAGATCCTAAAACCGCAAAAATTAAAGCAAGGGGAGGAATAATTACTATTAAAACCTTAATCCAAAATTTTGAATCAAAATTTCCTTTAAATGGAACGGGAGGAGCTGCCTTGGGATTTAGTCTTGCGTATACAAATACATAAATCATATACAAACCAACCAAAACTAAACCAGGTAATAATGCCCCCAAAAACATATCTCCTGCAGAAGTAGATCCCACTCTAAATTCTCCAGGCATATTAAATTCACCAGTTAAAATTTTGTAATCAGTCTGACGCATAGTATTTGCAACGTCTGCTGCGCTAGCTAATTGATCGGCTATAATAATTAATACAATTGATGGAGGTATAATTTGCCCAAGTGTTCCTGATGAACAAACAATTCCACTTGCTAAACTTTTATCATATTTATTGTTAAGCATTGTGGGTAATGATATTAATCCCATTGCTATTACTGTTGCGCCAACGATACCCGTGGTAGCTGCAAGTAACGCTCCAACAAAAATTACTGATATTCCTAAGCCTCCAGGGATAGGTCCAAACAACTGCCCCATCGTAACCAAAAGATCTTCCGCAATTTTTGATTTTTGCAGCATGATCCCCATGAAAATAAATAAAGGAATTGCAATTAAAGTATCAGTTTCTACATCCCAGTAGTTACTCCTAAAGTTTGTAATACCGGCGGTTAACCATTCTTTGGGGCCATCAACAGCAAAATAAGCACTACTATCTCCTGCAAATAAGTAACCAAAAAAAGCAGCAAGCCCGATTGAAATTATTGCTGATCCAGGTAATGCAAAAGCTACTGGAAAACCAGAAGCTAATGCTCCAATCATTATAATTACAAGTAAAGCTAAAAATAAATGTTCCATTATTTAATTCTTTAAAAGTTTATGACTGCTACTCATAAAGTAGCTAGTGAATTGAGTTAACATACTTACTGCAAACACAGCTAAATATACTGCCATTAAATAAAGTAAATATAATCCGTTTGAACCTTGCTGCGTAATTTCAAATGAAATTACAGGACCATTGATGATACTAGCTTTACCCCCCATGCCTAAAAATATTACAATCAAACATAAAGGAATTCCTAGAATTAATGACCCAATTGCATTAGTCCATGCTTTTTTACGTTCGCTAAAACCAGTATAAAGAACATCAACTCTAACGTGGCCCTCGTGAATTAACGCATAAGCGCTTGCAAATAAGTAAAGGGCTGCATACCAAAAACGAACTAAGTCACCTTGGAATGCCTGTTCATACTGAAATATAAACCTTGAGAGAACTATCAAAAATTCACTTCCAACAACTAAAACTGCTAACCAAATAAAGCCTACAGATCTTGTAAAATAACCAATTACAAAAGAAGCTAATATTAAAGGAAAGTGTATATATGTGATTCTGAAAGCAGGTATTACTAAATTAATTTTAAGTTGTTCTCCAAAAATTGGCTCAACTAATTTTTCTACTACCATGAATGAAATTAAAAAGTCTGCTACTCCAACAATTAATACAGCCCAGAATGAAGATCTCACAACGTAAGCTGTAATTTTCGATAAGATCTCAGAGTCTGTTTGTAATGTTTGTTTTATAGATTTCAAAACAAAAAATATAACTCCTGCTAAAGATACAAAATAAAATAGTAATTGAATATATGATAAATTTATTGCAAGCCCCTCTAAAGGCTTATTTAATTTTTTAAATCCAAATAATTCATAATTAGCAAAAAGTTTTTTAACTCCTGGCCAATCAAACCAAACTGTTAAAACATTATTGACTAAAAAAACAAAAGTTAAAGCTAAGATAGAATAACTAAATATTCTTATTAAAATAGCTAAGTTATTTTTCGCCATCATATTAAATCTTTTATTGATATATAAAAAGAGGGCCCATTTAAGGGCCCTCTAGTAATAATTAGAATTAAATTATACTCCTAATGCTCTATTTCTTTGAGCAACATATGGCCCATCAGACAAGTTAGTCCAAGCACCAATTTCCTTACGACCTTTAACAAAGGCAGCATGTACTTTCTTAGCAAGAGCGCTATGTTGTTGAACTTCATCGAAAACTTCAGCAGCACCTTTAGCGAAAGCATCGTAAACTTTATCGTTAAACTTCTCTAGTTTAACTCCACTTTCGTTAACTAATCGCGCTAGTGCAGCTCCGTTTTTAGCATTGTATTCAGCCATTGTAGTTGTGTCAGCCCAATCACATGCAGTTTTAATAATTAACTGATCTGATTTTGACAAACTAGTAAACCAAGATTTGTTAACTCCACAAGCTAGTGTAGATCCTGGTTCATGCATTCCTGGATAGTAATAATACTTAGCAGCTTCCTGGAACTTCATAGCCTCATCATTCCAAGGTCCTACCCATTCTGTTGCATCAATTGCACCTGAAACAAGGTTTTCATAAATTTGTCCACCAGGAAGTGAAATTGGAGAACCACCTAGTTTTCCAAGTACTTGTCCACCTAATCCAGGCATACGCATTTTTAAACCTTTAAAGTCATTCGCTGATCTAATTTTCTTATTAAACCATCCACCCATTTGCACTCCAGTATTACCAGCTGCAAAACTTTGTGTTCCAAAATCATCAGTCAATTCATCCCACAATTCTTGTCCACCAGCAAATTTTAACCACGCATTCATTTCAGCATATGTGAAACCAAAGGGAACCGCAGTAAAATATCCAAAAGCAGGGTGTTTTTTAACCCAGTAGTAATCAGCACCGTGATACATTTGAGAGTTACCTGATGCAACTTCGTCAAATGAGTCAAATGCTTTTACCCTTTCATTAGCAGCATAATAAGTAACTTGAATTCTTCCGTCACTCATATCGCTTAATCTTTGAGCAAGTCTTTGTGCACCAGTTCCTAGGCCTGGAAAATCTCTAGGCCAAGTAGCTACCATAGAAGCTTCTACTCTTTCTTTGGCAACAGCTGGAGCAGATAAAGCAACAGCAGCAACACCAGTTGCAGCTGCAGTTTTAAAGAACTTACGTCTTGAAGGTGATCTAGAAACCTTCAATGATTTTTTTTCTTTAATCATTAGTATCTCCTCTTCTTTGTTAATTAACTGCACAGATTAAATTACAATTAGACGTTTAAGTCTAGACTAAAATTCCTGTTAAAGAATATAATACAATCAGAGGTAGTAAATTTAGAAATTAATAAATTTATTTGTTATCAAAAAAGGCTTCATAAAGCATCATCGATATGGCAAGTATCATCAATATATAAACTGGTAATACATCGAAGAAACCTATCATCATAGATTTTGTAAGTGTTGTTGCTAAACCTACAAGAAAAAAGATTGCAAAAGAGAGTCCTACTAGTGTTACAAGTTTATTCATTAAATTTATCGCTTTCCTTTTCAAGCCAACTGGAAACTCCTAAAAAACGATTATCATCATATTTCTCTCCAATAACTTGAATGCCTAATGGTAAATTATTTTCGCCTTGAAGTAAAGGAAGTGAAATAGAAGGAGTACCTAGGTAAGACCAAACTTTATTGAAATCAGCTGATCCAGTGCTCTTAAGACCTTTTGGGGCTACACCAGGGCTAGATGGAGATAAAACTCCGTGATAGTCCTCAAATACTTCTTTATATGAGTCATAACTTCTTTTCATAAAATCTATTGCTTCAGCATATTCTTTTGCAGTATGTTTTCTTCCATTTGCAATTGCATTTTGCATAATTTTTGAAAGTTTTGATTTATAATTTTTATAATAATCACTAAAATTATTAGCTAAATCTGTTTCGTAAATTATTTGATGATATTTGTGGATATCCTTAAAATAAGAAGGAGTATCATGAACTTCTATATTTTTTTTAAACGACTTTATAAAATATTCAAAAGCTTCTTTGGATTTTTTATCAATTGTTTTCCAAAATTCAGTTTTATAAAAAATAAATTTCGGTTCATACAAAGGACCTTTTTTTACAGCATCGACCATATTACTTGAAGAGTAATATACAGTAGCGGGGTCATGGGAATCTTTTTTAATTAACTCTTTAACTAAATAAGCTATATCCTCAACTGATTTTCCAAAAACACCTAAATGATCAAGTTTTTCGGAAGTCTTTAATACTCCATTTCTAGAAATTAGACCAAATGAAGGTTTGTATCCAACAACGCCACAATAAGATGCTGGTCTAATTATTGAGCCACCAGTTTGTGATCCGATTGAAAGTGGTGCCATATAAGATGCAATAACTGCAGCAGAACCACTTGATGATCCTCCTGGTGTTCGTGAATAATCGTGTGGGTTTTTTGTTTTAGATGGATTTAAATATGCTAATTCAGTAGTAACTGTTTTACCCATCACAATAGCTCCTGAAGATGTTAATAAATCAACTATTTCCGCATTCTGTGAATAAGATTTACCTTTTCTTATCGGTGTTCCACATTCTGTTGGCATATCTAGAGTACCAACAATGTCCTTAACCGCTACAGGAATACCATGTAGTGGACCAATAGGTTTTCCAGATTTTTTATAAGCATCTGACTCTTTGGCTTTTTCCAACAACAACTCTTTGTCAAAAAAAGCCCAAGCATTTATATCTTTTTCAAACTTATTAATTCTCTCAATATATGCTTTGCATATTTCGACAGAAGTAATTTGAGAATTTGAGATTTTATTTATTAATTCTTCAACAGAATAATTTACAATTTCATTCATTAAATTAGTTTGCAAATAATTGATCAGGTAACCACAGAGCTATACCTGGAAATAAATACATCAAAACCATTCCAAAAATAACTATCGCCAAGAATGGCATGATGCCTTTGAATACCTCTATTAATTCAACATTTTTAGATTGTACACCTTTTAAATAATAAGCCGACATGGCCATGGGGGGCGTTAAAAATGATGTTTGCAAATTTAACGCAATTAACATAGCAAAAAAATAAGGGTTAACTCCAAAAAATTCTACTAAAGGTAAAAATATTGGAACAAATATAATTAATATTTCAGTCCACTCTAATGGCCAGCCTAATAAGAAAATTATAATTTGTGTAATTACTAAAAATTGCCAAGGCTGTATATCCATTGATTTAAAAAAATGCTCAAATACTTCATGTCCTCCTAAATATGAAAATACTGATGCAAACGTCCAAGATCCAATAAACAACCACATAATCATTGCAGTAGTTTTTGCGGTTAGAAAGACAGACTCTTTAAAATTTTTCCATTTTAGAGATTTATAAAAGAAAGATAAAACTAATGCTCCAAAAGCTCCAACACCTGCTGCTTCTGCAGGAGTAGCCAAACCAGCAAGAATACTTCCTAATACTAAAATAATTAATGAAAATAATGGTAAGAATGAAACTAAAACTTCTTTTAAGATCACTGATCTTGGAGGGATTTCTTCTTTAGGAGGCTTGGGTGCAACTGATGGATTAAAATAAGCCAAAATGATTGCATATAAAATATATAAACCCGCTAACATCAAACCAGGAAATATTGCTGCAGCAAATAATCTTAATGGTGATAACTGAGCAATTACTGCATAAACAATAAGCATAATACTAGGGGGAATTAAAATTCCTAAACAGCCTCCAGCACATATTACTCCAGATGCAAATTTTTTATCATAACCAGCCTTCACCATTGCAGGCCAAGCAAGCAAACCCATTAAAGTCACTACTGCTCCTATTATACCTGTTGCTGTAGAGAATAAAGTGCAAGTAACAAGGGCAGCTACAGCCATCGAAGCTGGTAGCGAATGAGATGCAAGTCTTATGGCATAAAACAATCTTGCAACTATACCTGCTCTTTCAACTAAATAGCCCATAAATAAAAATAAAGGCACGGCGGTGAGGACATGGTTATCCATGACAGAATAGGTATTTGAAACAAATAAATTAAATATCCTATTATCTAATAGATGATCCATTCTTGACGGATCAAAATATGCATAATACCCAAATCCTAAACCCATTGCCATTAAAGTAAATGCAATAGGAAATCCTAGTAATACAGCAAACAAAAATATCACCATCATTAAAATTGCAATTTCTGGATTTGTTAGACTAAACAACATCTATATTTTCTTCCTCTTTAGATTTTCTCATTAAAATTTTCTCTGTTTCTTCTGCACCAGCATCTCTCTCTGGCCAATGTCCTGTTCTAATGCAAATAATTGCTCTAAAAACTTCACTAATTCCTTGGAGAGTAAGAAGTATCCCTGATAAAGGTATTAATGATTTTGCCATATAAATTTGAATTTGTGCTGGACTATTCCAACTTGTTTCTTTCACCATCCATGCTTTAGCTGCATATTCATATCCATAAAATGCAAGTGCAATTACCCCTGGAAAAAAGAAGATGAAATATAATATTAAATCAATCCATCCTTGAACTTTAGTTGGGAACAACCTGTAAATAACATCCCCTCTAACGTGAGCCTCTGTTGCTAAAGTATAAGCTCCAGCCATCATAAATATCGCTCCATACATTTGTAAACTAAAATCAAAATTCCATAAGGTTGGAGCATTAAATGCGTAAGCCATGATTACTTCATAACATGTTCCACCCATTAAAATTACTATGCACCATGAAAAGGCTTTACCCATTGAGGTACTAAGAGTATCTGCAAATTTTATATAAGAGTACATATTTAACTAGCTTATCTTAATTTTCTTAATTAATTCAATTAAAAAAAAGGGGGCTAAAAAGCCCCCTTAATTTTTTATATTTTTAAACCTTAGATTTTAACTTTCGCTAACGGACCAAACTCATTTTCATAAGCAAGTCTGTAGTTAGGCTGATTCATTAGTAAGTATTTCATTACTCTTTTCGCGTAAGCTTTTTGTGAATCAACAATCTTCTTAAAGAACGGGTCTTTAGAAGAGAAATCACCTATAACTTTATCCCAACCTTTTAACTGCTCAGCTAAAATTGCATCTGAAGTTTGGTAAACGTTTACTTTATGCTCATTCATCAATTTAGATAAATCAGCTGAGTATCTCACCAAAGCTTTAAAGTAGTTAGCGGTATTTGCTGCATACGAAGCATTTTTTAATATTGCTTGGTTTGCAGGAGATAAGCTATTAAATGTTTTTTTGTTAATAGGTATTTCAAACATCTCTTGTGATTGGTGGAAAGATCCTAAGTGATAATGCTTAGAAACATCTTGCATACCAAATTGAGAGTCTGAAGTAGGGTTGTTAAACTCTGCAGCTTCAATTAAACCAGTTTTCATAGCCGGCTGAATTTCACCACCTGGTAATTGTCTAACTACCATACCCATTGCAGTAAGAACGTTAGTTGCAAGACCAACTGTTCTATACTTCATACCTTTAACATCACTTACTTTAGTTACGTTCTTTTTAAACCAACCAAATGGTTGAGCTGGCATAGGCATTGCAAAAACACCTACATAGTCGTATCCAACTTTTGCTAATGTTTCCTCATACAACGCTCTTCCACCACCTTCTTCCATCCAAGCCATTACTTCTTGAGATGATAGACCGTAAGATGGGCCGGTTCCGAAAAGAGACGCGGCAGGATTTTTTCCATACCAATAAGCAGTAACCCAGTGTCCCATATCAAGAACACCGTCACTTACGGCTTGTCCAATTTCTCCAGTTTTTACAACTGCTCCAACAGGCTGAAGATCAATTTTTAAACTTCCACCTGACATGTCTCCAACCATTTTGGCGTAGTCTCCGGCCATTTCAAAAAAGATGTTAGCGCCTGATGGCCATGCTGCTTGCATCTTTAATGTTTGCGGAGCACCAAAAGCAACGTTTGGCATTGCTACAGCTGTTGCTGCTGCTGCACCAGTTGCTGCTGCGGCTTTGAAGAACTTTCGTCTTGAAGGAGTTTTAGAACCCTTCAATGATTTTTTGTTCTTAATCATTTTATTCTCCTCTAGTTAATTAACTGTCGAAAATAAAACATAGATTAAGATTAGAGTCTTTCTAAAAAGAGGTACAGATTGTCACAATAAAACCTAGGGTAGAACCCTACAATTAAAAGTTGATTTTAAATTAATTTATTATCTTCATAAACACAGCATTTCTCTGCAGGTATATGAAGTTTGACATTCTGCATTGGTATTTCAGTCTCTCTAGTAACTTTTGATTTAATGGTAAAGTTTCCCATTTTGGCGGTGATCAATTTATAGTTTCCTAGATCCTCAACCTTTTCGACATTAACATCGACCAAGTTTTCATTTTGCTTTTGTGCAATTTTAATAAATTCAGATCTAATTCCTAATTTAATATTTTTTGTTTTTAAATTAGATAAATTTGTATGAGTTTTAATTAAAGTATTGTTTATTTTTACACTATCATTTGAGGAAGCTTCACTTTCAAATAAGTTCATGGCTGGTGATCCAATAAAGTATCCAACAAATGTAGTATTTGGTCTTTCAAAAAGTTCTTTAGGGGAACCAGTTTGAACCACCTCTCCTTCACTCATTACTATTATGTTATCTGCAAAAGTCATCGCTTCGTTTTGATCGTGCGTTACATAAACTAATGTTGTTTTATATTGCTCATTAATTTCTTTAAGATTTCTTCTTAATTTAAATTTTAAATCTGGATCAATAACTGTTAAAGGTTCATCCATTAAAACAGCTGCAACATCCTCTCTCACAAGACCTCTTCCTAAAGATATTAATTGCTTTTGATCTGCAGTTAATTTTCTTGCAGGGGAATTTAAAAAGGATTTTAAATTTAAAGTTTCAGCAACTGAATTAACTCTTTCATCAGTTTTACTTTTAGAAAAATCTCTACATTTAAGTGGGAATGCTAAATTTTCATAAACAGTCATAGTATTATAAATAACTGGAAATTGAAAAACCTGAGCAATATTTCTATCTTCTGTTTTTAAATCTGTAACATCTTTATTATCAAATAATATTCTTCCAGCAGAAGGCCTTACTAAGCCAGACACAATATTAAGCATTGTGGTTTTTCCACATCCCGAAGGACCTAAGATCGCATATCGATTTCCATTTTCCCATGTCATTGAGAAAGGATTTAAAGCATAGACTGGATTTGGATCATTTGGATTATAAGAGTGAGATATATTGCTTAAATCAATTTTAGCCATTCAAACTCCCAAAAGGCGAAGATG
Source organism: uncultured Pelagibacteraceae bacterium (assembly GCA_902554745.1). Taxonomy (GTDB): domain Bacteria; phylum Pseudomonadota; class Alphaproteobacteria; order Pelagibacterales; family Pelagibacteraceae; genus Pelagibacter. Next base: position 54,475 of record CACDQA010000001.1, on the reverse strand, counting down.
CTAATTTTCCATCAGCATAAAACGCGTAAGCTCTATCAATTTTAAAATTAATTTTTACTTTATCGTGTATCTTAAAATTTAGAACTTCTTCTATTGAAACTATAATTTTTGTATCTCCTCTTTTTAAATGTAGCAATGTTTCTGAACCACTAATTTCTGCAAGCTCAACTTCAAATTCGTGTCCGTTTTCGTTTAATTCAATATCGGAAGATCTTAATCCGATTTTTAAACCATCTTCGGTTAATTTATTTAAATGTTGTGGAGCCTCTACATCTATACCTTCAAATCTAATCTGATTATCTGAAATTTTAGCTTCGATAATATTCATCGGCGGGTCATTAGAAATTTCTGCAACTTTTAAAGAATTGGGGTTTTCAAATATTTCTTTTGCTGGACCAACTTGTAAAACCTTGCCTTCATCTAAAACTATAACTTCACCATTTAATTCCATAGTTTCTCTTGGATCTGTGGTTGAATAAATTAGTATTGTTTCATCTGCTAACCCTTTAGAAAATAAGTTTTTAAACTCATCTCTAAGTTGCTCTCTCAATTTGTAGTCTAAGTTTACTAGGGGCTCATCTAGCAACAATATTTTAGCGTTTTTGACTAAAGATCTTGCAAGCGAAACTCTTTGTTGCTGACCTCCAGAAAGTTCTTGAATCTTTCTATTTTCATAACCTAATAAACCTACAGACTTTAAAGCATCCATTACTTTTTCATTAATAATACTTTGATCTATTTTTCTTTGTTTCAAAGGAAAGGCTATGTTTTCAAAAACATTTAAATGAGGATAGTTTATAAATTGCTGATAAACCATTGCTACATTTCTTTTCCAGACAGGAATTTTTAAAAAATTTTTACCATCAAATTCAATTTCACCACTATCTGGTGTTAAAAGACCAGCTATTGTTTTCAATAGAGTTGTTTTTCCTGATAACGTTCTTCCTAGAATTGTATATAGATTTCCTTCTTTAAAATTAAAAGACACATCTTTTAAATGATATTGATCATCTGGTTTGTATGATAAATTATTTGCAACTAAATCCATTACTTAATAGCTCCTGACAAATTTCCTTTTGATAAATATCGTTCAACTATAAATGCAACAATAATTAATGGTGCTACTGAAACTAAAGCTGATGCTGATAAGCTCCACCAAGGAGTTACTGATGAATTTAATGCAACAATTTTAACAGGTAATAGTTGCACCTCTGTAAATGTTAGAATAAAGGCAAAGAAAAAATCAATCCATCCAAAAATTATACAAAACATTCCTGCTACAATTAATCCAGGTATTGAGTTTGGTAAAACAACTTTTAAGAAGGCCTGATACGGATTACAACCATCAATTAAAGCTGTTTCATCAATTTCTCTAGGAACTTTATTAAAAAAGTCTACCATGATCCATACTGCGATAGGCATAAGTAAAACTATATAAACAAGAATTAATCCAACGAGACTATCTAGTAAATTAATTGAACTTAAAAATAAGAAAAATGGAATAGATAATACGATTGGTGGCATAATTCTTTGAGATATAAAGAAAAAAGTAATGTCATTATTTTTAACAAAACCAGCTTTAAAAGTGTATCTTGATAAAGCATATGCTGACAAAGTTCCTAAAACAATACTGATAAAACTTGCTGTGCAAGTCACAAATAAACTATTAAAATAAGGCTCAACTATATCAACTCCTCCTTTTGCTGGAGATTTAATTAAAACTTTCCAGCCCTCTAAATTAGGTTCAAAATCAACCCATGGAATATATGTTACGCCTCCGTTTACTGATTGAAAATCCTTAAAGGAAGTGGTCAAAGCCCAAAGAAAAGGTGCAACAACGAAGACTGCCCAAAACACTATAAAAAAATATTTTAAAAAAGTATAAAGCTTATTCATTTTTATTCCTTTAATAAAAGCTTAGTTAATACTTTAGCAATAATCGTTAAACTAATGATCATAATTATTAAATATGTGAACGACATAGATGCTGCATATCCCATTTGAAACTCTCTTAACCCTTTAATGAATATGTAAAAACTTGATGTTTCTGTGGAAGTTCCTGGCCCACCTGAAGTTAAAACATAAACTGTGTCCATAATTTTTGATGCTTCTATAAGCCTTATAATTATTGCTCCTATAGATATGGGTGCCATTAAAGGAAATGTTACATATATAAATTTTCTAACTGGGCTTGCTCCGTCAATAGCTGCAGCCAAAAATGGTTCTTTAGGCAAAGACAATAAACCAGCTAATAAAAGCAAAAACATAAATGGTGTCCACTGCCAAACTTCAACAATAATTACTGTAAACTTTGCAAGTGCTGGATCTGTTAACCATTTTGGCGAAAATCCAAAATTTGATAATATATCATTTACTGGTCCAAGCGATTCATGAAAAAAGGTTCTCCAAATAACTGTCATAATTACTGGCGTGGTCATCATTGGAACTAAAAAAAGAACTCTGAAAAACCTTTTGAATTTAATATCTTTCCAAACCATATGCGCTAATGCAAAACCTATTACGTATTGAAGCACAACAGTTGTAACTGATAAAAAACTTAATCTAAAAAATGATTCCCAAAACCTTGGGTCATCCGTAAATAATCTTATATAATTATCTAATCCAATAAAATCTAAACCTGGATTATAACTATTCCATCCAGATAAACTTAATCTTACGACGAAAATTATTGGAAAAATTAATATTCCTATTAACACAAATAAACCTGGAAACAGGAAGAAATATTTATGCTTAAAATTCATTTATATAAAAAAGGATTATAATATTTTTATTATATGTGGCCATTTAAATTAATGGCCACATAAAGTATTTTTTTATTATAGCTTGTTGTCTTCCATTTTGACACCAACAGCATAGGCATCTTGAACTGCTTTTTTACCTACTCTGCCTACAATTGCTTCCCATTCTTTTGCAACTTCATCTAAAGCCTCTTGAGGAGATAATTGTCCTGCAAGGGCTTTCGAGGTTCCTGTTGCAACAGCACTTGTAAATTCAAATACACCTGGAACTCTTAGAGGGAAAACTCTGTTTTTACTTTTTTCCATATCTAAAAGTGTTTTAGTGTAGCTATTAGCAATCTCCGGATCCCAACCCATACTATTGATGTAAATATTAGGATCAAAATCAGAGTTTTTAAATGGATTAACACCAAATCTTCCTATTGCTAAGTCAGCTTGGTGATTTGCTCCATTAGAAAAGAAGCATAGATAATCAAATGCCATCTCTTGTACTTTACTCTTCTTAGCAACACCTACTGCCCAACCCCAAACTATGTATGGAGCTTGGTTATATTGGTTTTCCCAACTATTAGTATCTCTATTCCAAACTCTGTCAGCACCTGGAAGAGGAGCTGCGCCTACTTTGTTTTTAATTGGACTGTCGTCTTGCATCGCTGCAATAAATGCATCATCCCAAGAGAAACTAAATAAAGTTTGTCCACCACCGAATGATCCGATTTCATCACCTAGACCAAAATTAGTTCCTCCTGGAGGAACATATTTAGTAGCTTCAACCCAATCTGTTAATGCTTCAACAAATCCTGGGTTATTGATGTTTGGTTTCATGGTTTCTAAATCAAAAAAGAAACCACCTGGAGTTCTAGGGTTTTTAGCATAAGCAACTGATCTGCTGAAAAAAGCTGCAAACATTAAGTCGTCTTTTTTCATAACTTCAGCTGAACCATATTCTAATTCACCATCACCATCCCAGTCCCAGCCGTTGAAATATTTTGCCATTTCAGCATATTCTTTCCAAGTTTGTGGAACTCTTAACTCTTTACCTGTGGCCTCTTTATATTGCTTTTGGTACTCAGGATTATCAATAACGTCTTTTCTATATTTTAGATAGTGTCTGTCACCATCTACGGGATATTGATACATTGTACCATCCCATGAAGACACACCAACATGAGATTTTGTTACATCTTTCATCTCTTTTGATTTCATGTACTTCTTTGGTACTGGCGCTAGATATCTTTTCCAATCGTTAATGAAATTTGAGAAACCGAAAACAACATCATAAGGTGCTTGTCCAGCTTGAAAAGGAACCATAGCTTTAGAATACAAATCACCAGCAGGTGTATGAGTAACTTCAACTGTTGCTCCTGTAAGTTTTTCGAACTGTTCAGCATGTAAGGCTGTCGGCTCTCCCATTACAGGTACCGCGTGCGTATTTATTTTAAGAGTTTTTCCTTTGTAATCTTTCTTAGAAATTTCTTCATAAGAGCAATCACCAGGAATATCTCCTGTAGCTTTGATATGTGGAAACTGATCGCTCCACTTATCAGCATATGCCATAGGACTAAATATCATCAAACTTGATATGATAGCCGTCAAGCAAGTTTTCATTATTTTCATTATTACCTCTCTCTTCCTTTACTTAATTATGGAACTAAAACAGCTCTTCCCTTAACCTTACCTTCGTTAAGATCATGGAGCGCTTTATTAGCATCGTCTAATTTATATTCTTGCATAGATAGCTTCACTTTTCCTCGATCAGCTAACTCCATCAATTCATATAACTCAGACCACGTTCCCACTAAATTACCTACAATTGTTTTTTCAGAAATAATTAAATCAACTGCTAATGATTTAATTTCTTCTCCGTATCCAACAATGTAGTAAAAACCACCATTGGAAGTCATTTGAATTCCCATGGCAGTAGATCCTTTTTCACCTACGAAATCAATAACCGCTTCAGAACCTTTACCTTTAGTTAGTTCTTGAATTTTTTCAATTTCGTTTCCATCAATTAAAACTCCGTGATCACCACCAAGTTCCATTGCATGTTTTAAGGCTGTTTCAGATTTCTCAACTATAATAATGTCAGCAGCACACATTGCTTTCAAACATTGAATAGCAATATGTCCCAAACCTCCAGCACCAATTATTGTACAGCTTTGACCTGGCAATAAATGTCTAGTTGCTTTTTTAACAACTCTGTAAGCTGTAAGACCTGCATCTGAAAAAGGTGCTACATCTTTAGGTGCTAAAACTTTTGGAAGTTTAATTAAATTTCTAACACTTGTTTTTAATAACTCAGAGTATCCACCTTCTTTAATACTTAATCCAGGGAATGCTCCAGCAGCAGCATGCATATCATTACCTCTTCTGCAGTCCAAACAAGTACCACCTGTTCCTGAAATTAATGGATGTAAAATAACTGGATCACCTTTTTTAAAATCAGTTACGTCTTTACCAACATCCTCTACCCATCCAGCATTTTCATGTCCCATTACACATGGTAATAAAGTTCCATCTGGATCTTGAATATGTTTCCATACTCCTTCAATTATATGTAAATCTGTTCTGCAAACCCCTGCAGCACCAATTTTAACAATTACATCTGATGCCTTTTCAATTTTTGGATCTGGCATTTCTTCACCTGTAACCCAAACTTTTTCTTTCATTTCTGGGTCATACTTGTGCAAAACCTGTGCTTTCATCGTTTTCTCTCCCTTTTAATTTCTAAAACAGTATTAAAAAATTGAATTGCTATGGAGTCAATGCCGCTTTTAAGTGTTCAATTAGTGGACAAATACAACCTGTGGTTAGTTGTTGAATACACTATTTTTAATTATCTTTTTGAAATGGGAAACTTATCTTCAATAAAAAAAGAGTTCAAAGATATCCTAAAAAAAAGAGGAATGACGTCTTATGGAATGGGCAAGGAGATTTCTGATAGTTGGTCAAGATGCATCGTAAAGGGTCTTGATCCATTTAAAGATCCAAAACAATGCGTTGTATCCTCTGTTCAATTAAAAGAAATCAAAGAAAAAAATGAAGCTCTTAGAAAAATAGTTCTCCCAGAATTAGAACTTTTATACTCGCAAATTGCTGGAACTAATTTTATGGTCGCATATTCAGATGAGAATGGGTTAGTACTCGATACAATATATGACAAAACTTGTCTTCAAACCGACGTAGGTAAAACAGTTGTACCAGGATCTATATGGGCTGAGAAGATTTGTGGTACAAATGGTTTAGGATTATCCGTTGAATTAAAAAAACCAACAATAGTCTCTGGTAAAGAACATTTTTTTACAGCACATGAAAATATATCTTGTTTCGCAAGTCCAATAATTAATTATGACGGTAAGACTATTGGAATTATAGATGCTTCAACTGACTATATGTCTAGAGAGCAACATACTCTAGCTTTAGTGAAACTAGCAACGAGAAGTATCGAAACAAAATTATTTTTAAAAAAGTTTGAGAATGAATTAATTTTATCCTTTCATCCTCGACAAGAATATTTGTCAACAACAAGTGTTGGTTTGTTGGCTGTCAATGGAGATGGTCTAATTGTAGGTGCTAACATTAATGCAAAAATTATGCTTAATGGATTAGTAGATCTTAAAAATGAAAATTTTAATAAAATTTTTACAAATTCATTTTCATCTATTGCATCAGATTTATTAAATAATAAAACATTAAAAATCACCGATCATTTAGGCTCATCTGTTTTTGTGGTCAAAAGTCAAATATTTAAGAAAAACAAATTTGTTGAAACAAAAAAAGAAACGAAAAGGAGTACTTGTAAAAATTGTGAGGATACAAAAATCAAAAGAGAGAAATGTACTTTAATTAGATCAACTTTTAATGAAACAAATAATATCTCTGCAACTTCTAGAAAATTAGGTGTTTCTAGAACAACAATTTATAAACACTTACAATAAATTTACTTAATCAATCGGATAATCCCAAGCATTACCGCCTATAACTTTAGAAATCGCTGAAAAATCTTTAGTTTCATTTCCTTCTTTACAAAATTGGTCATAAATTTCTAGAGCCATTTTTCCTAATGGTGTTTGAGCATTTACGCTTTTCGCACAATCATTTGCAAGTTTAAGATCTTTATTCATCATTCCTGCAGAGAAACCCGGACGATAATTATTATTTGAGGGCGTGCCATCAATTAAACCAGGCAAAGGTGGATAAACAGAAATTGGCCAACTGTTACCTGATGCATTTTTCATAATTTCGTGAACTTTTTTAATATCTATATTTAATCTTTTTGCTAACATTAATGACTCTGAAGCAGCAATCATTGCAATTCCTAGGGCCATATTGTTACAAATCTTAGCACCATTCCCACTACCTAAATCACCTGCATGAAATATATTTTTTCCCATGATTTTTAATAAAGGAAGTGCTTTTTCATATGCTACTTTAGATCCACCAACCATTATATTTAAAGTTGCTTTTTGAGCCCCCATTACTCCACCACTAACCGGTGCATCAATCATTTCAATTCCTAATTCTGAAGCTTTTTTCCCAATCTCGATACAAGTTTGAATATCAATTGTTGAACAATCGATTAAAAGACAATCTTTCGAAACTCTATTTATTATTCCATTTTCTCCTAAATAAACTTCCTTAGAATGCTTACCTTCTGGAAGCATAGTAATAACTGTTTCTACATCATCTGTAATTAGGTCATCTAAATTTTCGGTTGTTTCAAGATTTTTGTCTCTTGAAATCTCAAGCATTTTTTTTGAGACATCATAAACTTTCACAGATTTACCAGCCTTCATTAAATTTTCAGCCATCGGACAACCCATGTTACCAACGCCGATGAAAGCTATCGATTGAGACATTTTAATTTACTTTATTGATACAGTTTCCAGTTCTAAAAAACTCATCTAGATTATCAACTGCTAAATTTCCCATTGCAATTCTTGTATCTTTTGTTGCACTACCCAAATGAGGTAAAACAAAAGCACTTGGAATTTTTAAATAGCCAGGATTTAAATTTGGTTCATTTTTATAAACATCTAATCCTGCTGCATAAATTTTTCTTCTATTCAATGCATCAATTAAAGCTTCATCATCAACTATATCACCTCTAGCAACATTAGTTATGACAGCGCCTTTCGGAAAATACTCAACAGTCTCTTTATTAATTAAGTTCTCTGTTTCTTTAGTTGCCGGACAACAAATTGATAAAACATCTGAAACTGAAAAAAGACTTTTTATACTATCATGATATGTTGCACCTTGTTCTTTATCTTCACTTAATTTTGAACGATTATGATAATGGATAACCATACCTAAAGATTTTGCAATTTTTGCAATTTTTTGACCAATACGACCCATACCTAAAATTCCTAATCTTGTTCCCGTTAATTGTTTTCCAATTAAATAATCAGCAGACCATATCCATCCACCTTCTTTTGCAGACTCAATCCCTTCAGAAGCTCTTCTGCATGCTCCTAGAATTAATAAAATTCCAATCTCTGCTGTAGCATCTGATAAAACCTCTGGTGTATTTGTCACTGCTATACCTCTATTTTTTGCTGCTTCTAAATCAATATTTCCAAATCCAACTGCAAAATTAGAAATAATTTTTACAGACTCTGGTAATTGATTAATTGTTTCTGCATCTAATTTTTCAGTTAATGATGATAATATCCCATCAAATCCTTCACTCATTTCAATAATTTTTTTTTGTGAATAAAGTTCATCATTAGTATTAAATTTAGCATCAAATAATTTAGATGCTTTGTCTTCACTTTCTCTTATTAAACGTCTTGTAATTAAAACCTTTTTCATAATTTTTATTTTAAAATTTCAGGTTTTGGTCCTCCAGTGTACCAATCTAAAACTTCAATTGTATGTAATATTGGAACTTTAGTACCATGAGAAATTTGGGTAATACAACCAATATTTCCTGTAGAGATAAAATCAGGATTTAAACTCTCTATATTATTTACTTTTTTCTCTAATAATTGTTTTGCAATTTTTGATTGTAAGATGTTGTAAGTTCCTGCTGATCCACAACATATATGTCCCTCTGGTATTTCCATTATTTCATTGTTAGTTTTTTCAAGTAAAGATATTGGTTGAGCATGAACTTTTTGCCCGTGCTGCATTGAGCATGCAGAGTGGTAAGCAACCTTATATTTTTTTGCTTTTGATTTAATATCTAATTTTAAACTTTCAAAAATATATTCAGATATATCTCTTGTTAAATCAGATATCACTTTAGCTTTTTTACTAAGCTCTTTATCATCTCTAAAAATAAATCCATAATCTTTCATGGTAGTTCCACAACCTGATGTGTTTGATAAAATTGCATCTAAATTACCTTTTTGATGCTCCTCATACCAAGTATTAATATTATTTTTAAAATCTTGATGAGCATCTTCCTCTTTTCCTAAATGATGATTTAATGATCCGCAGCAACGAATTTTTTTTGAAACAACTACCTCAACACCATGCCTATTTAATAATCTTATTGTTGCTTCATTTATTTGAGGAGATATTTCTTTTTGTACACAACCAGTTAATAACGCTACCCTTGCAACTTTCTTTTTACCTGAAGCTTTATAAACTTCCTTAATTGGTAAATTTTTTTTTGGAAAACTACTTGGCATCAAATCGATCATATCTTTAATCCTTGAAGGCATTAAAAATTTGAAAGGTTTACTTAATTTAACTAAAAAACTTGATAATCTAAAAACTTTAGTATTCGGAAGAGTAATAGATAAAAAATATCTAATTAATTTGTCAAAAGTAGATCTTTCATAATTTTTTTCGATATATTTTTTTCCATGATCAATTAGATGCATGTAATTAACACCAGCCGGGCATGTCGTCATACAGCTGTAGCAAGAAAGACATCTATCTATATGTTTCACGACTTTTTCAGTTGGCTTTTTATTATTTTCCAACATATCTTTAATTAAATATATTCTACCTCTAGGGCCGTCTAATTCGTCTCCTAAAATTCCATAAGTAGGACACGTTGCGTTACACATTCCACAATGAACGCATTTTTTAAATATTTTTTCAGAAGACTGATTGTCTTTATCTTTAAGCTGAGTTTCTGTGAAATTTGTTTGCATTAAAAGTCCTTATACATTTTTCCAGGATTAAATAATCCTCTAGGATCAAAACTCTCTTTAATTTTTTTTGATATCATTAATTTTATATCATCAACTGTGAATAATTTTTCATTAAATTCAAAATCCTCAGATTTTTTAATTATTGTTACATACCCATCATTTTGAATTATTATATTTTTTAATTCTTTTATATTTTCATCGCCAGGTACCTCAATCCAAAATAATGACCCAGACCAATCTATAAAATATCTATATTTATTTTTGAGAAAATTAATCATTTTTTCAGACTTAGAAGGAGGCACAACCGCTCTTAAAAGATTATTTTTAGTTTCAGAAAATAATTGTAAACTATTTATACTTTTCCAAAAAAGATCTGATTGATAAATATCTAAATTTGATGTTTTGTATTTTTTTAAACTCATTTCATTTGAAATATCCTTAATTCTTTCTTTAATAGAGTTTTGATCCCCTTCAATTCTGATTGCAAAAAAAGCACCCTCTTGATCTAAATCATTTAATTTAAATGCTTTACTTTTATTTGGTGTAAATTTTTTAGATTTAGGTTCATCTGGCACAAACACTGCACCTGATATTTCATTGCTAGAACTCAAAACCATATTAAATAAATCTGAAATTGTTTTTGGATCTTTCTCATAAATTATAATTGTATTTTGAGATGGTTTTTTTGCTGAAATTTTTAAAGTAACTTCGGTGAGAGCAACCAATGTTCCAAAAGAACCACTAACTAATTTAGACAAATCATATCCAGTCACATTTTTAACAACTGTGCCTCCTGATTTAATTATATCGCCCTTTCCATTAACCCCTCTAAAACCTAAAATAAAATCTCTTACGCTACCAACTTTAAATCTTCTTGAGCCAGCAAAATTGCAAGAAACACATCCACCAGCTGTTCCTTTATTTGATTTTCCATCATTAAGGTAACCAAAATCAGTTGGTTCAAATGAAAGTTCTTGATTATTTTTTTCTAAAATATTTTCTATATCTTTTATCAATGTTCCTGGTTTGACTTTTATATACAGCTCCTCAGGAAGATATTCGATTACACCAGATAAGCTTGAAAGATCCAAGCTCTTTGCCGCTTGAACATTGTATCCAATAAATTTTTTACTATTACTTCCATGGATATCAATTGGAAGTTTTTTTTTATAAGCTTCTTTGATTAGTTCTGAAACCTCTAACTCATTTGTGGGTGACAGATGATTAGAATCTTGGAAGATCTGGGAATTTTTCTTCTCCTCTGTGAACATGAACTCTTCCTTCCTCCGCACATTTTCTTAATATTGGATAAACCTTTCCGGGATTTAAAAGATTTTTTTCATCTAATGACATTTTAATATTTATTTGTTGCTGAATATCGTTGTCATTAAATGCTTCACACATTAACTCTCTTTTTTCGATTCCTATCCCATGTTCACCAGACAATGCCCCACCCATTCTGACACAAGCTTTAAGAATTTCGGCACCAAATTCCTCTGTTCTTCTAAGTTCCTCTTTATTGCTTCCATCAAAAAGAATTAATGGATGTAAATTACCATCTCCAGCATGAAAACCATTTGCTACTCCCAAATTATATTTCTTCGATAATCTACTTATCTCTTTAAGAATTTCTGAAAGCTTTCCTCTCGGAATTGTTCCATCCATACAATAATAATCAGGCGCCATTGCTCCACATGCGGGAAAAGCTGCTTTTCTTCCTGACCAAAATCCTAATCTTTCTTTTTCATTTTTACTTAACTTAAAGCTATTTGATTTATTTTTTTCTGCTATTTGTTTTATTTGTTTAAACAATTCTTCCACCTCTGATTTCGTTCCATCAAGTTCAACAATCATTAAAACTTCAGCATCCATGGGATAACCTGCATGAACAAATTTCTCTGTTGCATCAATTAATGCTTTGTCCATTATTTCCATACCTGCTGGTGTAATTCCATTTGAGATAATATCCGTTACACAATTCCCTCCGTCTTCAATTGTTGGAAAACCAATTAAAGCAGCTTTAACAGTTTGTGGATTTTTTAAAATTTTAACTGTTACTTCTGTAATCACGCCTAACAATCCTTCAGATCCACAGATTAGTCCTAATAAATCGTATCCCTCTTGATCTAAAGTTTTTCCACCTATTCTACAAATAGTTCCATCCATCATAACCATCTCAACTCCTAAAATGTTATTTGTTGTGGTTCCGTATTTTAATGAATGAACACCTCCAGAGTTTTCAGCAACATTTCCACCTATTGAGCAAGCTAACTGACTTGAAGGATCTGGAGCATAATAATATCCTTTATGCTTAACAGCATGAGTAATTGATAAATTTGTAACACCCGGTTGAGTAACAACACACTTGTTATCAAAATCTATATCTAAAATCTTATTAAATTTTCCTAGTCCTAATAAAATTGCATCATTTAATGGAAGAGCTCCACCTGAAAGGCCAGTTCCAGCTCCTCTCGGAATAACTTTAATATTTTCTTTATGACAAAACTTTAATATCTCACTAACTTCCTGAGTATTTTCAGGAAGCACAACAGCTAAAGGTAAATTTTTATACGCAGCAAGTGCATCTGTTTCGTAAGGTCTTATTTCATCTAATTCACTTAAAACATTTTTTTTATCGGTAAATTGTTTTAGATTATTAACAATCAAGTCTTTTTTACTGACTATTGTTTTATCAACTTTTGGCAAAGCTATTTCAGACATGGCTTAGCCTAACATTTTTTTGATATTTTCCAATGCGTTAGAAATGTTATCTCGAGAGGCTGCAAAGCTAAATCTGACGTAATCTTTGCACGTTTTTCCAAAAGCTGTACCTGGGACTATAGCAACACCCGCCTCATGCATAGCTCTTTTACAGAATTCACTTCCATCCATTCCAGTTCCAATAACTTTAGGGAATGCATAAAATGCTCCACCAGGTAAACTGCATTCTACACCTGGTAAACTATTTAAACCTTCGTGAATTAATTTTCTTCTTAAAGTAAATTTTTCCATCATCTCATCAATTGAGTCATCAGGTCCATCTAAAGCTGCGATACCTGCAAATTGAGCAGCAGCATTAACACATGAGACACTATTAATTAATAGTTTATTTACATGCTCAACTAAATTTTCTGGCCAAAAACTCCATCCAAGTCTCCAACCTGTCATTGAGTAAGCTTTACTCCAACCTTCCAAAACTATTAATCTTTCTCTTAATTCAGGATAGTTAAAGAATGTTGGCATTTCCTTATCATCGAAAATTTGTCTACTATAAATTTCATCACTTAAAATAGTCACATTAGGATGTTTTTTTAAACCCTCAGCCAATTTGTCTATTTCTGATTTTTCTACAAAACTTCCTGTTGGGTTGTTTGGATTTATTAAAATTAATAATCTAGTTTTGTCAGTAATAAGAGATAAAATTTTATCTGCACTAAACTTTAAATCTTTATCTTCAGTAAGATCGTAAGGTACCGCTGTAGAACCAGTATAATTAATCATAGATTCATAAATAGGGAAAGCTGGAGTTGGATGAATTATCTCCGCTCCTGGCTCACCAAAACACTGAATTGCATAATGCATTGTTGGTTTTCCACCTGGCATAATAATAATTCTTTCAGGATCTACGTCTGCATTATATCTTTTCTTAATCCATCTAGTAACTGATTGTCTACATTCTAAAATTCCATTTGAAAGCACGTATCCGTGATGACCATCATCTAAAGCTTTTTTTGCTGCTTCGACAACGTGCTTTGGAGTTTTGAAATCAGGTTGACCTAGACCTAAGTGAATCATAGGTTTACCTTGTGCTTCAAGTTTTTTTGCTTCAGCTAAAACAGAAAAAGCGCTTTCAGTTCCAAGTCTATTTAAAGATTTTGCAAGTTCCATAACAATTTAAAAAATTAAAATCGACAAACTAAACGAAAATTAGTTTTTTGTCTATTTAGTTCGAAAGATTAATTTATCAAATAAATGCTTAAAATTCTTATATTTTAGTCTCTATATATTATTTTTGACGCATCAAGATCTTTAACAGACTTACAACCCATTAAAATCATATTTCTTCTAATTTCTTTTTGCATATTTTCTAAAAGTCTCTCAACACCTTTTTGTCCGCCTGCGCCTAGACTAAAAAGAAATGCTTTTCCAAAACTGCAAGCTGTTGCTCCAGCAGCTAGAGCTTTAAGAACATGTGTTCCTCTTCTTACACCACCATCAAGGATAATTTCTAATTTATCACCAACTGCATCTGAAATTGCTTTAACTTGATCAAATGGAGATCTCGATCCATCAAGTTGTCTTCCTCCATGATTTGAAATCATGATTGCTGTACAACCAATATCTATTGCTCTTTTGGCATCTTCTACTGACATTACACCTTTTAATGCCATAGGCTTATTCCATTTTTTTATACAATATTCTGCATCTTTCCAATTCATTGCTGGATCATATTGTTCATTAATATAATCCATAACTGATTTTGCAATATTGGTGCCTTTATCTGTTTTATTTTTAATGTTTGCTAATTCAAATTTTTTATTAGTAAAGTATTTGAAAACCCATCCAGGTCTCATTGCAAAACTCAATAAACTATCCAAAGTAAATTTAGGTGGTGTAGTAAATCCTGTTCTGTGATCTCTTTCTCGGTTTCCAGCAACAAGTGTATCAACAGTAATACACATTCCATCAAAATTAGCTCTACTGCATCTTTCAATTAAATCATCAGTAATTGATTTATCTTTGTGAATATAAAGTTGAAAAAGTTTAGGACCACTAGAAACATTTGCAACCTCTTCAATTGAAAAAGATGCCATTGTAGACATGCTGTAAATTGTATCAAACTTCTCTGCAGCTCTAGCAGAAGCTTTATCCCCATCAGGGTCATATAAACTTTGCATTGCCGTAGGAGACAAAAATAATGGCATACTAATTTTTCTACCAAAGACAGTAGTTGATAAATCTGGCTCACCAACACTGTTAAGAATATTTGGGACTAAGTCACAATCATTAAAAGCATCTGTATTTCTATTTAATGTAATTTCATCATCTGCTCCACCATCAATATAATGAAAAATAGGAGCTGGTAATTTTTTTTTAGCTAATTTTCTAAAATCTTCAAAATTATAACAGTCATTGATATTCATGGTGTATCTTTATTAAAAGTTTTTGAAGAAATTAAACATATAACTATTTGCCCCAGGATTTTTATCTCCTAGACTTGCATTAGATATATGATTGTAGGAAAAACCTAATTCACTTGTTTTTGACAGATCAAGTGAAAGTTGTAACTCACTTTTAAATTCAATTAAATGGCCTAAGTCTTTACCATCTCCCTCATGATATATTCCCGGTGTAAAGCTAGGAGTTAAATTTAATGCTCCTAATTTATATTGAGCTTGAACACCCGTATAAAAATATCCTGCATTATCAGCTGTGAATAAAAATCCAGTAATAGGAGAAAGATTTCCTAAAAAAGTATCTCTATTTAAATTTTCATTCTGATGTTGAAAGCCAATTAAAGTTGATTTTTTTCCGTCATCACTAAAATCAAACATTCCTGTGTAAACGCTGTATTCTGTATTTTGATCTTTTAAAATTTTTTCCTCTGCAATTGAAGAAAAGGCAAACGTGATCATTAACAGATTGATTAAAAATTTTTTTAAATTCATAACTAATTAATTTATTTTTTAACTATAAAGGTTTTGTAGATTATTGCACCTCCGATTAAAAATATCAATATCGGCAATAACCAAAGAATATATGTGTTTTTATTTAAACCAGGATCGTAAAGTATCCATTCCCCATATTTAGTTTTAAAATACTCATAAATTTGATCTTCAGAAAGACCTTCTTGAAGCTTTTTATCAACTACAATTTTTAAACTGTTTGCAAATTCAGAGTCTGAATCGTAAACCGATTGACCTTGACATATAAGACATCGTAAATTTTTAGTTATTTTATTTCTTTTATCGTTCTCTTCAGCATTAACAATACTTAAGGGGAATAATATTATAACAATTAAAAAAAATTTTAAAAATTTCATTTTATCAATAAATTAATTTCATCAACTAATTCTTGGTTAAGAGGTCCAATATATTTTTTAATAATTTTATTATTATAAATTAAAAATGATTCAGGGACCCCATATGCTCCCCACTCAATTGCAATTGTACCATCTAAATCAATAAAGATTTCTTTATAAGGGTTTCCTAGTTCTTTTAAAAAATTTTCCGCATTTTTTAAATTATCTTTATAATTCATCCCAATAATATTTAATTTATTCTCTAAATTCAAATTCATCAAAAGAGGATGCTCTTGTCGACATGGCACACACCAAGATGACCAAATATTTAATAAATAAACCTTATCTACCTCAAAGATACTTAATGATTTCACATTTTCTCCAGAAAAAAATTCTTTAGTATTAAACACTGGTATCTCTTTTTTTGTATTAACATCTGGAGTGTATATTTTTGTGTCTTCTAAACCTTTGTAAAAAATAAAAAATATTATTCCAAAAATAATAATAACTGAAAAAGGTAATATTTTATTTTTCATGATCTTTTTTGTAAAAAGCTAACGATGCCAGCAAAAGATATTAAAATTACTGATAACCAGATCCATAACATAAATGGTTTAACTTGATATCTTACGTTGAAAAAATCTTGATTTTGAACAAGATTAATTACAATAAATTTATCTGACATAAGTGTTGTTTTAATATCAGCTTCACTTGTGGCAATGACAGGTTGATTATAAATTCTCAGCTCCGGCGAAAATCTATCCTCTTCACCATTTAAATTACTTATAGAAAAATTTGCAATAATAGCATTATAATTTTTTTCTTTTTTCTGATCAACACTTTCAAAAACTATCTTAGTTTTCGAATTTTCAAAAGTTTCACCAACCTTTAGATTTGTTATAATTTCGCTTGCAAATATATTGTTAAACAAGATACTTAGGATCAATAAACTAAATCCAAAATGAGCAATATTTTGTGAAATATTTTTATATTTTTTTACAAAAAAATCTCGCAAGGTAATAAAGAATAAATAAAGCGCACTCGATATCAAAATTGTATTTATTAAAATATTTTGATTAAAATTTTTTAATACTAAAAATGCTAATAAAATTGAGATAATCAAAAAAGAGATTAAATAAATCTTATCTTCTAGTTGAGATTTGATCCATTTTAATTTTGGACCTATCGCCATCATAAGTAAAAATGGAATTAAAAATGGAATTATCAATTTATGATAAAATGGTGGTCCAACAGATATTTTTTGAGAAGAAATTACATCTAAAAAAATTGGATAAACGGTACCTATTAATACAACTGATAAAAAATACATCATGAACCAGTTATTAATTAATATTGAAGTTTCTTTGCTCAACCAAAAAAAGCCATGAGATTTTCTGTCATTATCTTTATGAAAAAAGAAAAAAATTAAAATAGATAAAAAAATCAAAATGAATAGAAAAACAAGAATAAATAAACCCCTTTCAGGATCATTAGCAAATGTATGAACTGAATTTAATATTCCTGATCTTACTAAAAATGTTCCACACATGCTTAATGTAAATGTTGCAATAGAAAGAATTATTACCCATGAAGTTAAAATAGATTTTTTTTCTAATACTAAAATACAATGTAAAAGAGTGGTTAATGCAAGCCACGGCATTAGAGAAACATTCTCAACTGGATCCCAAAACCAAAAACCTCCCCAGCCCAATTCGTAATAAGCCCAAATTGATCCAAGCAGTATTCCTAAAGTTAAAAATATCCATGAAATTAAGATCCATTTTTTTATATGGGATGCCCAACTAGTAGAAATAATTTTTAAACTTGTTGCTGCCAAAACAGATGAAAAAATAATTGAAGAACCAACATAGCCTAAATATAAAACAGGTGGATGAATTGCTAAAGCAGGGTCTTGTAAAATTGGGTTTAATCCAAGACCTTCGGTAGGTATTGGAAAAATATAATTAAATGGATTTGATGTTTTGATTAAAAATAAAAAGAAACCAACAATTATTATTTGTTGAAAGACTAAAGTTAAAATTTTGTATTTTACTGGTTGATTTTTAGTTCTTACTAAAAATAAGAAAATAAATAACGTTAAAACGAGTAGCCATAATAATAAACTACCTTCATGATTTCCCCAAGTTCCACTTATTTTATAAAATAATGGTTTGGTAGTGTGAGAATTATTAAATACTGTTTCATTACTAAAATCCGAAATAACAAAAGAAAAAATCAAACACAAAAAACTAATGACAACAAAAAATAATTGTAAAAATGTAAATGATAATATTTTGGTATCTAAAGTGTTTGAGTTATTAAAATTTTTATATGAAAAATAAAATAGTGATAATCCAATAATAAATCCTATTACTAATGAGTAATATCCAATAAGATTATAGATCAATTTATTTTTCTCCTAATGCTTCTTTTACTTCCGGAGGCATATAATTTTCATCATGCTTCGCTAAAATTTTTGTTGCAGAGAAAAAGTTTCTATCTTTCAAAAAACCTTCTGCAACAACACCTTTTTCTTCAGCAAATAAATTTGGTACCGCTCCAGAGTAAGTAACATTTATTTCATTTTTAAAGTCTGTAATTATAAAGTTAACTTCATTTGAACTTATGGAAATAGAGTTTTTTTTAACCATTCCTCCAACTCTTATTTTGCTTTTATCTATTTCAGAAAGTGATTTTATTTCAGAGGGAGATTGAAAATATACAACATTTTCCTCTAATGATTTTAAAATCAAAAATGTTGTTAGAATTAAAGTAATTAAGATTATTACTACAAACAGAAATCTTAATTTAACTTTTCGACCATACATGGTTTAAAAGTTAATTATTTGTTACGTTTGCTAAAATTTCTTTATTTATTCTTTGTGATTTTGCAGAATTAGCTTGCTCAGCAGTAAGTGATCCAAATTTAGCAACAAATTTGTTTTGTTCTTTAACAAATTGCATTTTAGTTACCAAATATAAACCTAGGAAACTTAATAAGGTAAAGCTAAAAGCAGATAACACGTACACCGCATATCCATTCATAAAAAGTAATTCATTTATCATAATCTATCTAAGCCTTTATTTTTAATTTTTATCAGTTCTGTATTATATTTCATTAAGAAAATTAACAATGAAAAAAGAGCAAATGCCGCAGTCATTATCAATAATGGGTAAAGCATTGATGAATGAATTGAGCTTTTTGACAAAATATTAATAGATGCGGGTTGATGAAGTGTATTCCACCAATCAACTGAGTACTTTATAATTGGAACATTAATAATTCCTAAAATAGTTATAAAAGTTGAAATCTTATAGACTTTTTCTTCCTTATCATAAATTCTCCATACTATTAAATACATTGCATAGAACAAAGCTAAAATTAGCATTGAAGTAATTCTTGCATCCCAAGCCCACCATGTTCCCCAAGTTGGTTTTCCCCAAATTGACCCTGTAACTAAAGCTATAATATTAAAAACAAATCCCGAAGGAGCTAAACTTTTAGAAATTAAAAAAAAGTTTTTATTTCTAAATACAAAACCACAAATAGATAACAAAGTTATTGAAGAAAAAATTCCAAGTGAAATCCAGGCGGCAGGAACGTGAACATACATAATCCTGACTGCATCACTTTGTTTGTAATCTTCAGGAGATATTACTAATGCTTCAACTAAACCAACACTTAATACAACAATAAACAAAAATAAAACGTACTTAGGTGCTTTTGACGTGATTTTGAAAATCTTGTTAGGTTCAAAAAGTTTAAACATATTTTAATTTAGAATTTTTTTGGTGATTTCTATTATGAAATAGTTTTCTGATCAAGAATGTAGAGGGGAGATAATAAGATTGAAATTAACGTTTAACACTCTTGACCAGAAGATACTAAAAATATAGCTAATTTGTATGGCCTAGATTTGAGCTAAATGTGGTTGAATGATGGTTGCCTTAATTAGAAAGCTTGAAATAACTAGAGCCTTTTTTTCCTGAAAAAATCTCTTCAATTAAAGGGTGTTTTATTGGTTCATCAGAATCATCCATCAGCAAGTTTTGCTCTGAAACATAAGCTTCATAAGTTATCTCATCATTTTCTGCTAATAAGTGATAAAATGGTTGATCTTTTCTTGGTCTAACATTTTTTGGAATAGACTGATACCATTCTTCAGAATTGTTAAACTCAAAATCAACATCATAAATCACACCTCTAAATTCAAAGTGTTTATGCTTTACAATGTCTCCAATTGAAAATTTAGCTTTTTGAACTGGCATTGATCTTAGTATGGGTATTTAAAAATAAAAATCAATGCTAAAAATATAAATGTTTTGTGATGTGGCAAATATGTTAATATCTTTTAAGTGAATAAATCTTTTTTAAAATTTGTTACTGATTTCGGTCCTTTAGCAATATTTTTTTTCTATTATTATAATAGTGGTAAAAATTTATCTGTAGCAATACCTCCACTAATAGTTGCAACTTTAGTTGCATTAGCAGTAGTTTGGTTTTTTGAAAAAAAAATTCCTCCAATGCCTTTGGTAAGTGGAATTTTAATTACTTTTTTTGGTGGATTAACAATCTACTTTAATGATCCTATATTTATTTACATTAAACCAACTATCATTAACATTATGTTTGCTCTTGCGTTATTTTTTGGGAAATATTTTACCAATGAACCTATTCTTAAAAAAATTATGGGTAAATCTATTCCTCTAACTGATATTGGCTGGGAAATTCTTAATAAACGATGGATGTATTTTTTCTTTGGTCTTGCTTTATTAAATGAAATTGTTTGGAGAAGTCAAACAGAAGAATTTTGGGTTAATTTTAAAGTATGGGGGATGCTTCCAATAACAATAATATTTACAGGGTTTCAGGTACCATTAATTAATAAACATAAAATTGATGCGTAGTAATTTAAAATTAGTAGTAAATAATCCTCATAATAAAATAGAAGAAAAACATTTTTTTGAAAAAGATGAGCTAAAAATTATATTAGACTTATATGCTAAGATGGTTTCTGAAGGTTCTTGGAAAGATTACGGTTTAAGTATTTCAAGTAAACAAGTGGGCTTTAGTGTTTTTAGAAATGCTACTGAAAATGCTCTTTATAAAATTTGCAAAAATTTTAAGCCTAAAAATAAAAATCTTAAATATTTGATTACTGATACGAGTGGTAAAATACTAAAAAATTCTTACGATCTTAGAATTTTATTAAAAAATACCAACTGGAAGAAACTTCAAAAATAAATTTATCTTCTTTGACCAAATAATCTTAACAACATTATAAATAGATTGATAAAATCTAGATATAAAGTTAAAGCGCCCATTACAGCTTTCTTGCCCATTAACTCTCCTGAGTCTGACGCAACATACATATTTTTGATTTTCTGAGTGTCATAAGCTGTTAAACCAACAAATATTAAAACACCTAAAATTGAAATCACAAAATACATCATAGAAGATTTCATAAAGATATTAACAATTGAAGCTATAATTATTCCAATTAGACCCATCATTAAAAAAGATCCTAACTTTGTAAGATCTCTTTTAGTTGTGTATCCATAAATACTCATCGCTCCAAATGTTGCAGATGTAATGAAAAAAACTCTTGTTACACTCATTCCAGTATAAACCAATAAAATTGAAGATAATGATAGACCCATCAAAGCTGCAAAAACCCAAAAGGTAGTTTGTGCCTTTGATGCACTCATTTTATTAATTCCAAAACTCATGTAAAAAACGATACCTAGAGGTGCTAACATTACAAGCCATTTAAGACCTGATAAATAAATTGCATTCCCCATCTGCGTTAGACCAACGATTGAACCTGCATCGTTAGTAACAACAGACATTTTAAATGTTAATAGTGCTACTATTCCAGTTAGCAATATACCTGTTGCCATGTAGTTATAAACTTTTAGCATGTAGGCTCTTAAGCCTTCATCCATCACAGCAGCTGTTTGTTGTGCTGCTTTTGCTCTATTTAGTATTCCGTTTTTATTAAATTCCATAATGGGTAATATATATATGCTTTTACTAATTATTCAAGATACCTTAAAAGATTAACAAAAATTTAACTTAATATTTCTAATGAATTACAAAAATTTAGGTAATACCGATATTAAAGTAAGTACAATTTGTCTCGGTACAATGACTTGGGGAGAACAAAATACTGAACTTGAAGCATTTGAACAAATGGATTTTGCTTTGGAACAAGGAGTAAACTTTTGGGACACTGCTGAATTATATGCAGTACCTCCTAGAAAAGAAACCTACGGTGATACAGAAGAGATTATTGGGAACTGGTTTGAAAAAACAAAAAAAAGAGGCAAAGTCATTCTTGCAACAAAAGTTGCTGGCCCAGCAAGAGATTATTTAAGAGGTGGAGAAAATAGTTTTACAGGTCCAAATTTAGAATCTGCTTTAAATGACAGTCTTAAAAGACTTAAAACTGATTATGTAGATTTATATCAACTTCACTGGCCAGAAAGAAATGTAAATAATTTTGGAAGACTTGGTTATGTTCATAAAGAAAATGAATGGAATAAATTTGAAGATGTTCTTGCAGATTTAAATAAATATATTGATCAGGGGAAAATAAGATACGTTGGTTTATCAAATGAAACACCTTGGGGAGTTTTAAATTTTCTTAAGGCATCAAAAGATAAGGATTTACCGAGAATGTTATCTATTCAAAATCCTTATAATTTATTAAACAGAACTTATGAAATTGGTTTGTCAGAAATATCTATAAGAGAAAACATTGGATGTTTAGCTTACTCGCCACTAGCAAGTGGATATTTAAGTGGAAAATATAGAAACAAAAATTTTCCTAAAGGATCAAGAATGGAAAGAGATTGGGATTTCTGGACAAGGTATAGAAAGCCAAATACTGAGTAT
The DNA here is from genome assembly GCA_902554745.1 of uncultured Pelagibacteraceae bacterium. Lineage (GTDB taxonomy): Bacteria > Pseudomonadota > Alphaproteobacteria > Pelagibacterales > Pelagibacteraceae > Pelagibacter. Next base: position 31,687 of record CACDQA010000001.1, on the reverse strand, counting down.
GCTGTTGAACAATATTTCAAAATAAGTAAAAAATATAATCTTGATATGGCTCAAATGTCTTTAAAATTTTGTGAAATCCAAGACTTTATGACTAGTGTGATAATTGGAGCAACTACAATGGAGCAGTTGAAAACAAATATAGAAAGTGTAAATGTAAACTTATCTGATGATGTCATTAAAGAAATTAACCAAGTACAAACAATTTATCCAAATCCATGTCCATAATTAAAAAAATTACAATATTTTTAGGAATATTTTTTATAAGTGGTATTGCCCAACTTTCAGCCCAAGAAATTAAAAAAATAGGTAAATATAAAGATTGGGAGGCAATGGTCCTTATGGATGCTGACGGTAAAGTATGCTTTGCGCAATCTTTACCTATTTTGCAAGCTCCAAAAACAAATAAAAGAGATGCAAAATTATTTGTAGCATTCAGACCAAGCGACAATATAAAAAATGAAGTAAGTGTTACCCCAGGTTATGAATTCAACAAAAATAATTCTGTAACAGCTGCTTCAGGAAAAAACAAATTTAAATTTGATATTAAGGAACAAGGTTTTGCATGGATTGCTGACAATAAAATTGAATTAAAAATGATCAAACAAATGAGAAAAGGATCTAGAATTATGATTACTGGATACAATCAAAAAGGTTCTCAAACAATTGATCATTACTCGTTATTAGGATTTACTAAAGCTTATAACGCTTCAAGAAAAGCTTGTAGTTAATTCAATGAAATCAAAAAAGAAAATTGTTCTAGCTTATTCTGGAGGGCTCGATACTTCTATAATTTTAAAATGGCTTCAAGAAAATTATGATGCAGATGTAATTTGTTATACAGCAGATGTTGGACAAGAAATTGATAGAAAAAAAATTATAACTAATGCAAAAAAATTTGGTGTTAAAAATATAATTATTAAAGATTTAAAAGACATTTTTGTTAAGGATTATGTTTATCCCATGATCAGAGGACACGCGATATATGAGGGTGTTTATTTATTAGGGACATCAATAGCAAGACCTCTTATTGCAAAAGATCAAATTAGAGTAGCTAAAAAATTTAAAGCCTATGCAGTTTCACATGGAGCAACTGGTAAAGGCAATGACCAAGTTAGATTTGAATTAGGCTATCATTATTTTGGGCCTAAAATTAAAATCATAGCTCCGTGGAGAATTTGGAAACTAAAATCTAGAACAGACTTAATTAATTATGCAAAAAAACATAGCATAGATATTCCTAAAGATAAAAAAGGTGCACCTCCTTTTTCAGTAGACGATAATTTATTTCATACATCAACTGAAGGTAAGGTTTTAGAAAATCCAAAAAATTCTGCTCCAGAATTTATTTTTCAACGAACAGTTTCTCCTGAAAAAGCACCTAACAAACCATCTTTTGTTACTATTAATTTTAAAAATGGTGATCCTTTTGGAATTAATGGAAAAAAATTATCTCCAGCTAAATTATTAACAAAGCTCAATGACATCGCAGGCAAAAATGGAATTGGAAGAGTTGACTTAGTAGAGAATAGATTTCTAGGTATTAAATCTAGAGGTGTATATGAAACGCCCGGTGGGACTCTTTTAATCAATGCTCATAGAGCAATTGAGTCAGTTACTTTAGACAAAGAAACTATGCATAAAAAAGATCAGATAATGTCTAGATATGCAGAGTTAATTTACAATGGTTATTGGTATTCAAAAGAAAGATTTAAACTTCAAAAAATTGTAGATTTAAAAAGAAGCAAAGTTAATGGCTCAGTAAAACTTAAATTGTATAAAGGAAATATTACAATTCAATCTAGAGTTACTAATAGCAGCGCTTACTCGATGTTAAAAGTCTCATTTGAAGAAAATAAGTCATTTAATAAATCTAACGTTGAAAGATTTATCAATTTTCACAAAAAAAAGCTTCGTTCTTTGTAACGTTTAGGACAAATTAACATTTGTTTAAATCACTAAAAATTATATCCTTAGATCATGGAATCAATAAAGAATTGGATGAGAGATGCTGCAAATATTTTATTTGATGATAGTAAGAATGATCTACGCGCACTTCCTAAAACTGTTAGATTACAAATTCTTTTAGTTTTAAGTTTTATTTGGACTACTGTTTTTAGTTTATATGTTTTTTCTTACACAACTTTTGCATTTGGATGGGCTGGACTTTTTTTAGCTCATATAGGTTTAATATTTGCCGTCTATATGACTTTTAAACAATTCCATAGAGCAGAAGAGAAGTCTGCAAGTGTTTTTCAAACAAAAAATTTTGATCCTTTTAAAATCATGGTCATAGTTTTTGTAATAGTATTTATTTTTGTATTTTCAAAAGGAATTGAAGTTTTAACAAGTCCAAACCCGAATTCTTATTCAATCCCTTATGATGGTCCCTTAAAATCTGCAATTGAAAAATGGTTACCTTTTAGTAAAGATAAATAATGGATAAGATAGCAAAAAACTTACAGTTAGCATTAATGGTTATTATCTTAATCAGTACTGTTATTGCTGTTGGGATTGAAATGAAAAACATGTTTTTAAATCAATCTGTTACATTAGCAGATTTGCTTTTAATGTTTCTTTATTTGGAGGTACTAGCAATGGTTAGGGTTTTTTGGAACCAACAATCTATTAGTATTACACTACCACTTCTTATTGCGATTACCGCCCTTGCACGATTTATTATTCTACAAGGCAAAGAAATGGATCCTACTGCACTTGTTTATGAAGCAGTAGCTATTTTGTTAATAGCTGGAGCCATTGTTGTTTTAAGATTAAGACATAGTGACAAATTAGGTCTTAAGAAAAAAAAATCAAAATAAATTAAAATGATATTTGAAGCTTCAAGGGCTAAGGCCTTAAATCAATTAAATAATTTTGTTGAGAATAATCTTGGAGAATATTCAAAATTAAGAAATTTTGATTTTGGACCTGAAAAAAGATCTAATATATCTTGCTTATCACCTTATATAACTCATGGAATAATTAATGAACAAGAAGTCATTCGGAAAGCTCTAAGTAAATTTTCTTTTTCAAAAAATGAAAAATTTATTCAAGAAGTTCTATGGCGAACTTATTGGAAAGGTTGGTTAGAACTTAGACCAAATGTTTGGACTGATTATCTTATCGAATTAAATCAAATCAAAAACGAATTTAAAGATAATAAAGATTATATTGCAGCAATCGAAGGAAAAACAAAAGTAGATTGCTTTAATGAGTGGGTGAAAGAGCTTAAAGAAAACAATTATTTGCATAATCACACAAGAATGTGGTTTGCTAGTATTTGGATTTTTACTTTAGAATTGCCTTGGCAATTAGGTGCAGAATTTTTTATGCAACATCTTTATGATGGAGATGCTGCATCAAATACTCTTGGGTGGCGATGGGTTGCGGGTGTTCAAACTCAAGGAAAACATTACCTTGCAAGTGAATGGAATATTAAAAAATTCACTAACAATAGATTTCAAAATATAAAATTAAATGAAAATGCTCCTCCAAAAGTATCTGAAAAATCTTATCAAATAATTAAACAGGATTTCAATAACCCACAAAAGATTGAGAATAAGAATCTTTTAATTTTTGAAAATAATCTCTCGTTTGAAATCACTGACTTTAAGGAAAACAATTTTAAGAAAATTTATTTAGTTTCTAATAAAAATGAAAATAGAGCAATAAAACTAAGTGAAAAGTTAGTGAAATTTAAATCTCATTTAATAGAAGACCAAGTACAGAGATTAAAAAATCAATCTATTGATTGTCAAATTATAGATATAAGTGAATTAACAAATATTGAAAATTATTACGGTTTGTATCCAACAGTAGGTGAAAATTTAGATTTTTTAAATTCTAATAATTTAAAGATAGGTTTTTTATATAGAAATCTTGATCAATTAGCTTGGCAATACTGTAATAAAGGTTTTTTTAATTTTAAAAATTATATTCCTAAAATAGTTTCAAGCTTTAATTAAAACCAACGAACCATTCCAATAATTCCAGCGGTTGCATAAAAAAATTGCAAAAATAAAATTCCTTTATGACCACCTCTATAGGCCCAAATTCCAATTAAAATGGCTGACAATAACAGTAAACAAAAACCAAAAAATTCTATGCCTATATTTAAAGCGACAAACAAAGAATATAATATTGCAGTTATAACCCCTGCCCATTCAAAGATTTTATTATTCATAAAAGTTTTTTAAAATTATTATAAAGGATTGTAGAATAGTTATTCATATCTTTCATGTTATCTTTTGCGGATTGATCAAACTTTTCTAATGCACCAATACCAAGCTGATCTTCCAAAGCTTTTTTATACTCCGGAACACACCCCCATTCATTTACCGTTGTATCTTTTATTTCTATATGAAATTGAATTCCATAAGCATGATTTTGATATTTAAAAATTTGATACTTTGTGATTGGAGAAGAGGCTAATAAAGTTATATCTTTATTATTTTCAATACCCTGGACCTCGTAAGAATGCCATTGTAAACTTTTAATTTTGTCAGGAAATTTAGAAAATAATTTATCTAAATTTTTTTCATTGGAGAAATTTATATCCATAATTCCTATTTCTGCTGGTTTAGATTTAACTACTTTTCCGCCCACTACTTCTCCTAAAAGCTGACAACCTAAACAAAAACCTAAATAAGGTTTTTTTAGATCTACAACAAATTCTTTGATTTTTTTCTTTTCTTCAATCAACCATGGGTATTCCTTCTCCATATAGGTATCCATTGGACCCCCCATGCAAAACATTCCATCAAATTTACTTAAATCGCCTGGTATTTTTTCACCTTCATCTAATTCAATGGTAGTTAAATTAAATCCATCAGCCAACATCAAATCTTTAATGTAACCTGGATCTTCTATTTTGATATGTTGTAATACTATTATGTTCACTAAGATTAGCTTAGCTTAGAACACTTCTTGGAACAATATTTTACTCTCTCCCAATTCAACTTCCATTTTTTTCGCCATGTAAAAGATCTTTTACAGACAGGACATATTTTAGTGGGTAAATTTTCTTTTTTCATCAAATTGTATTTTGTTTAATGAATTTATCAGCTTCTGATAAAATTAATTTTTTTCTTTCAGATTTCATTTTGTCAAATATCCTCACCATCATCGACAAACGAGGATTTTTTAAAAAAAATTTTCTATTTCGATCGATAAACCTCCAGTACAAACCATCCATGGTGTTACACCAATCACCTTTCTTAAAGTCCATCATTTTCATAAAATATGCAGATCCACAAATATAAGGTTTGGTTGCAAAAATTCCCCCATCACTAAATAATCCCATCCCATATACATTTGGAACCATTACCCAATCTGAGGAGTCTACAAACATCTCCATGAACCACTTATAAACAATTGTTGGCTTTAACTCACAAAGGTTCATTATGTTTGATAAGATCATTAATCTTTCAATGTGATGTGACCAACCATGGTTAACCACATTTTTAATTGCATAATCTAGAGGTGGAAGACCAGTGGTACCATCATACCAAGAACTCTTCATTTTTCTATTTTGTTTAAAAAAATTTCCAGTTTCCATTTCTTGTGAATATGACTGATAAATTCCACGCATAAATTCTCGCCAACCAATCACTTGGCGAATGTAACCCTCTAAAGAATTCATTCTAATTTTATTTTTCTTGTGAAAGTCTAAAACTTTTTGGACAACAAATTCAGGGGTTATTAAACCTAAATTTATGTAAGGACTTAATGCACTATGAAATAGAATATTATCTTTTTGATCAACTGCATCCTCATAATCACCAAAAAGATTAGATTTTTCTTTTATAAAAAAATTTAATAGTTTAACTACATCTTCATATTCCGTTGCAAACCAAAAATTATTTGTACTCCCTGGGTGATTTTTAAATTCCTTTTCAATAATAGGCTTTAATTTTTTTGTATGAATGGTTTCATTGATTTTTGGAAATTTAGGGATTGAAATATTTTTTGGTAATTTATTTCTGTTATCTTCATCAAAGCTCCATTTACCCCCGATTGGATTTCCATCTGAACCCATCAATATTCCAGATTTTTTTCTAACATCCTTGTAAAAAGTTGCCATAAAAGGTTTTTTTGATTTTGATAAATAATTTTTAAATTCATCTCTTGAATTTAAAAACATGGGAGTTTGAATAATATTCCAGTTTATTTTTTCTTTTTTTAAAAATTGTGAGATTTTTTTTTCAAAAAATTTATCCTCTACTTCAAAACTTGAGATTTCTTTTACTTTTTTTTGTGTAATTATTTTTTTTAATTTTTTTAAATAATCATCATTAAATTCTTTATCTTCGATTTTAAAGTAATCTAATTTAAATTTGTTTTTTCTTAATCCGTCTGCATAAGAACGCATAGAAGATAAAAATAATAAAATTTTTTGTTTATGATGCTTTTCATAAGTGCATAAACCCTTATCTTCAGCCATAAAAAATAGGTGGTCTTTTTTGAAGCGGTCTAGGTATTTTGTTGGAAATAATTGGTTACCAAGTATAAAAAATAACTTCATAGTTAAATATAACTAATAAAATTTTTTATGTCAGAAAAATATGTAATTTTTGGTGCGACAGGTTCTATTGGATCAAATTTAGCGGAACAATTAAAAAACTCTGGAAACGATATTCATTTAGTTGGAAGAAATGAAAGTGAACTTAGTTCTATCTCTGAAAAACTTGGATGCTCACACACCGCTGCAGATGTTTTAGAGGAAGGATTTATAGAAAAAGTTAAATCTGATATTTCTGAAATTAAAGGTCTGGCTTATTGTGTCGGTTCAATTGATTTAAAACCATTAAGAATGGTGAATGAACAAGACTTTCAAAAATGCATGAAACTTAATCTTTATTCTGCTGTAGAAGCTATTAAAGGATATCAGGAAAGTTTAAAAAAAAATAAAGGTTCAATAGTTTTATTTTCAACTGTTGCTGCTCAAAGAGGTTTTACCAATCATGCAATCATAGCTTCAACAAAAGCTGCTGTTGAGGGATTGACGGTTTCTCTTGCAGCAGAATTCGCTCCAAACATAAGAGTAAATTGTGTGGCACCAAGTTTAACAAAATCTAAAATAGCAGAACCAATGTTGAAAAATGCTGCTATAGCTGAAGGTATTGCAAAAGCACATCCTCTTAAAAGATTAGGTGAAGGTAAAGACTCTGCTGCTCTTGCTAAATTCTTACTAACAGAAGATAGTTCCTGGGTTACAGGCCAAATAATTGCTGTTGATGGTGGTAGATCTAAACTTTCATAAAGTGATCAAATATTTTTTATCGATATTTTTCTTTTTATTATTTTCATCGAAAAGTTTTTCTGAAAATTTTACTTTTAAAAAATTGGCAGATTTAAGTGACCCATGGGGATCAACTTTTATAAGCGATGATGAACTTATTATCACTGAAAAAACTGGAAAAATAAAAATAGTAAATATTATTTCTGAAGAAGTTTATGAAGTTGGACATAACTTAAATTATTTTGTACACGGACAAGGAGGTTTATTAGATATTATTTACCAAGATAATTACTTATGGATCTCTTATTCAGAAAATAGAGGAGATTGGAAAACAAGTACCTCGATTGCAAAAGCTAAATTAAATAAAAAAAATTTAAATTTCAAAAATATATTTCAAGCTGAACCACCAATAGAATCTGGTTATCATTTCGGTTCAAGACTAGCTATAAAAGACAATTATCTTTTTGCTTCTGCTGGTGAAAGAGGTGGTGGTATGATTGCTCAAGATCCGACAAATCATCCTGGAAGTATTATCAGAATTTATTTAGATGGTAGTATTCCAAAAGATAACCCTAAGTTTGAAGGTAAATCAAATTGGTTACCAGAAATTTATCAAATTGGTGTTCGTAATCCTCAAGGCTTAACCTATTCCTCTTTTGATGGAAAAATTTATGCAAGCAACCATGGTGCAAAAGGTGGTGATTGGTTTGGTGAAATAAAAAAAGGAGAAAATTATGGTTGGAAAATTTTAGGTTGGGGTGGAACAAATTATTCAGGCTCAAAGATTGGACCTAAATGGAAACCAGGCTTTACCAAAGCAATCCAATACTGGGTACCTTCAATAGCAGCAAGTGCTATAACTATTTATAAGGGAAAAGAATTTAGTGAATGGAATGGCGAAGCTTTAATTACTTCTTTAAAAGATAAATCAATGAGAAAATTAAACTTTAAAAATTCATCTAAGATTGAAGAAACAATTATTTTCAAAGATAAAATTGGAAGAATAAGAGATATACAAATTCACCCAGTTAATGGAAAAATATATTTTCTTGCGGGAAACAGTTTATGGTTAATGGAGAAAAAAAAATAATATGAAAGAAAGACCTTATCATCATTTACCTGATGGTACTTTCAGGAATCCAAAAGGATCTCCAGTAATAATATCCAGATCAGGAAAATTTTCTTATAGAACTTTCAGTAAATTAAGAAAAAAAGTTGATTTATCTTATCCAAAAGAACATGTGATTGAAAAAGAAAAAGTATTAGCTGATTTAGAAAAATATAAAGATAATGATTATATTGCTTGGATAGGTCACGCAACATATCTTATAAAATTAGGTGGAACTACAATTATAACAGATCCTGTATTTTCAAAGAATGCTGGACCACTTATCTTTGGTCCAAAAAGATTTACTGATCCTGCAATAAAATTAAATGAGATACCTAAAACGGATATATTTTTACTCACTCATAATCATTACGATCATCAGGACATGTCAACAATTAGAAATTTTCCTTTCAAGAGTGCAAAAGTATTAACACCTCTAAATCTTGGTAAATATTTTAAAGGATATAAAGATATAAATGAAATGGATTGGTATGATCAAATAATTATAAATGAGGATTTGAAAATTTCTTTACTTCCTGCAGTTCATTGGTCAAAGAGAAGTTTAACAGACACTAATAAAAGTTTGTGGGGTAATTTTTTAATAGAACATAAAAATAAAAAAATTTTATTTGCATGTGACACTGGATATGGAAAAGTCTACAAAGAACTAGGTAAAAAATATGGTCCTATAGATCTGACAATGATTAATATTGGGGCTTATAATTTCAAACCAATGTTTGATAAAACTATTTATCATACTACACCAGAAGAAGCCCTGAATGTTGCACAAGACCTAAAAAGTAAAAAAGTATTAGGGATGCATTGGGGAACATTTGTTTTGTCATTAGAACCGATTATGGAACCCCCAATTAGATTTAAAGATAGTGCTGAAAAATATGGTTTTAATAAAGAAGATGCAATTATTTTTAAAATTGGAGAAGTTAGTCCTCTAGATAAATTATTATAGAGTTAAATACTTAATTGCAAAAAATATAGTACCTATAGAAGCAATTGTAGAGACAAAAATTGCTTTAATTATGTTTTCGGGACTTACATTGTAGGCAGCACATAAAACTATAGAAGTAACTCCGCAAGGTGCAACACTAACGAAGAAAGCACCTGGTATTTCAGCTGGCAATCCTGCATTAAAAAACACTAATCCAATTAACAATAAAATTATCGGGGAAATAACTAATTTTAAAACTGAAATAGAAACAGATAATTTGTTAATTACATTTTTAGTATAAAATGAAAGAGTTATGCCAATTGCAAACAATCCAACTGGCGAAACACATGCCGCAAGTTTAGACAGAGTGTATTCAATCGGTGTTTGATAAATATTTAAATTTAATAATAAAAATAATAAACCTATAATTATTGAAAGAATAAACGGGTTTAAAAATAAATTTTTAATAAAATTAAATAAATTTACATTTTTTTTTGTAGATAATTCTAGAAAAAAAGCAATTACAGATAATAAAATTATCCCATCCATTAATATGATACTTGCAACTTGTGTAATTACATCTTGTTGAAAATATATTTCTGTTATTGGCAAAAGCAAAGTCACATGGTTTGATAATGCAACTGTTAAAGCCCAAATAATTGACTCTGGGATTGATCTTTTAAAATATTTTGAAGTAATTAAGTAAGCGATAATTCCACACATCGATTGCATAATTAAATAAGAGAAAATTTGTTTGAAATCTACTTGTCCAATTTCATTTTGTGCTATTAGCTTAATGATCAATGCGGGGACCGCAATATAGAACAAGAAAAGATTTAAAATTTTAGCATGACTAAGGTCTAAGACTTTTAACTTACCAAATACAAACCCTAAAAAAGTAATAAATATAAATGGAGTTAGTCCTAAAAAAATTGTGAACATAAATTATTTGATTGTTATTCTATGCATTATTCTATTTCCTTTAAAAGGTGTTGCTTGATGAAGCATAGATCTGTTATCCCATATAGCCAATTGATTTTTTTCCCAAGGCAATGAAAATTGAAACTTCTTCTTAATTTGATGCTTAAATAAAAATTTTTTTAACTTTTCTTGATTTTTTATCTTAGAACTAAAACCAACAAAATGTCCTGGACTACAATAAATCGAATGATTTGTACTGATTTTTCTAATTATTTTATGTGAAGATTTAAGTTCTTTAATATTTTTTCCTTTTTCTTTTACTCTTTCTTTTGTTGTAACCGAAATTGGACCTTCAGAGGAATATTTAGCTTTAATATTTTTAAATTTCCTTTTTATTGAATTTGGTAATTCTTTATAAGCAAGATATTGAGAACAAAATTCTGTATTAGCTTTTCCTTTTTTTGGCACAAGTTTAGAAAGCAACATTGTAAATCTTGGTGGCTTTTTTGTATAAATTGAATCGGTATGAAACTGTTCACCAAAACTTGGTCCTTTATCAGTTGATTTTCTTTGCACTACTGTAATTTGAGGAAATTTTTTATTTAAACCTTTTAGTCTTGGATAATTGGCTAAATTTCCGAAATATTTTGCAAACTTAATGTAAAGTTTAGAAGTTAATTTTTGTTCCTTAAAATATAACATTCCATATTTATTCAGTGCTTTCTTAATTTTTAAAATATCTTTATTCGTAATGTCTATTAAATTTACAATTATTTCAGCTCCAATATTTTTTTTATTTGGAATTATCTTTAACATTTTTTAAAAAAAATTTTTTTAGGTGATTTATAGTTTGTTTAGGACTTTCCTCTGGAATGAAATGATCTGAATTAATTTCTGCTCCATACACTTTTTTATTTGTGTATTTTTGCCAAATTTTAACTGATTTAAATTGCGTTCCAATAACTCCCTTTTTTCCCCACAAAACTTGTATAGGAATGTTTAATTTTTTTTTCCTATCTTTTTTATCGTGCTCTAAGTCTATAGTGGCCGCAGCTCTATAATCTTCACATGTTGCATGAATTCTTTTACTTTGTTTAAAGGCTCTAAAATATTCATCTTCAACTCTTCCAATCGCACGTTTAGATGACCTATTAAACCGACTATGTAACCATCTTTTAGGGTCTACCATTATCATTTTCTCTGGTAAAGGTGCGGGCTGTATTAAATAAAACCAATGAAAATATCCTTTTGCAAATTTCATATTTGTATTCTCGTACATATCTAGAGTTGGACAAATATCTAATACACTTAAAGCCATAATTTTATTTCTATAATCTCTTGCCATTCTGTGTGCAACTCTTCCGCCCCTATCATGTCCAGCAACGAAAAATTTTTTAAAATTTAATTTATTCATCAACTGAACCATATCCTTAGCCATTTCTCTTTTTGAATAATTTTTATGATTAATTCCACCAGGTAAAACAAAGCTATCTCCATATCCTCTAAGATCAGCAACAATTACTGTAAAATATTTACTAAGCTCTGGGGCAGTTTTATGCCACATTAAATGTGATTGTGGATATCCGTGAAGTAGCAATAATGGAGGACCGTTTCCTTTAAATCGACAAAATATTTTACCCTTGTTTACTTTAACAAATTTTTTTTTAAAACTCTTAAACATGATTAAACTATTTAATTATTTAATAGTTTGTTTTTGGCCTTTTCAAATTCCTCTTGAGAAATAATTCCTTTTTCTTTTAAATCATTCAATTTAGTAAGTTCATCACTTAAATTGCTACTTTGCTCGGCAGAAGTGTCACTTGTTTCCCCACTTTCATTTTCAGCTTCCTCTTTCTCAGCTCTATTAGCTTCCTTAGACTTAAAACCATTCATAATTGCCATTCCACCTAAGTATAAAACATAAGCCATAATAGGAATAACCAATCCAAAAAAAATTATTTTTTCCATAATTTAATCTTCATCTTCTTCACGCCAGTTTTTTTCATACATTAAATATGCAGCGTATATTACTGATACAGTACCTACAATCATACCATAATCAAAACCAGTTTGCTTGTCATGCAAATACCAACCTAATTGTGTTGCCCCAATAGGTGGAACTGTAAGGAGCAAAAAAATTATACCAAATCTGTATGGTCGTTTAGGTTTTTTCATCCTAATAAATTAACAGATTACAGCTTATGGTTTAATTATTAAATTTGCGATCTTTTGAAACAGTCGATCGTATTTTTAAGCAAACAAGCAATGGTCATTGGACCTACACCGCCTGGAACTGGTGTAAGTGCTTTTGCATTTTTTGAAACTTCGTCAAAATGAACATCACCAACTATACCGTTATCAGTTTTGTTTATACCAACATCAATAACAATAGCATCTTTCTTAACCCAATCTCCTCTAACAAGTTCGGGTATACCTACAGCTGCAACAATTATATCTGCCTCTAAACATTCAGCTTTTAAATCTTTAGTTTTTGAATGAGTTATAGTTACAGTGCAATTTTCCTTTAAAAGAAGTTGTGTCATTGGTTTACCATTTAAATTTGATCTACCCACAACCACAGCTTTTTTACCACTTAAATTAGGTTCAATTTTTTTTATCAACAAATAACATCCAAGCGGAGTACAAGGTACCGAACTTTCATAACCAGATGAAAGATTGCCTACATTCATTGGATGAAATCCATCTACGTCTTTTGAGGGATTAATAGCTTCTATAACCTTCTGCTTATCAATGTGCTTAGGTAAAGGAAGTTGAACTAAAATTCCTGAAACAGTTTCGTCACTATTTAATTCTTGTATTTTTTCTAAAACAGTTTTTTCTTCAACTGAGTCTGGATATTTAATAACTTCAGATTTTAATCCTACCTCATTTGCTGACTTTTCTTTATTTCTTACATAAATCTGACTAGGTGTTAAATCACCAATAAGTATAACTGTTAAACCTGGCACTTTATTATGTTTTGATTTTAACTCTGCCACTTCTTCCTTTAACTCTGCTCTTAATTCTGCGGCTGCTTTTTTTCCATCAATTAAAATCATATTTCCCTCTTAAAAAATCATTGGTGCAATGTACAGCTTCATACACATTTCGATAAACCAAATCAATAAAAGAAGAATGATTGGAGAAATATCTAATGAACCTAGATTTGGCAAAAAACGTCTAATTTTATTCAGGAAAGGCTCGGTTAATTTGTAACTCAACTCTAAAATTGCATACACAAACCTATTTTGAGTATTAAGAACGTTAAAAGCTATTAACCAACTTACAATAACATTGGCGATTACAACATAAGAGTACAATTTTAAAATTTGTAAAACTAAATAAAAAATAGCTATCATTTTTTCTCAACGTAAATCGACTGACTTGGGAAAGCAAATGAAGCACCATTTTTTTCTACAATTTCCTTAATCGCAATTGCTAATCTTTCTTTTACATCAAGCCAATTATTCCAACTTCCTGTTTTTGTAAAGCATCTTACATACATATCTATTGAACTATCAGAAAATTTATCAACTCTTACCGCAACACCAATTGAGGTATTATAATCTTCGCTTGAATTAATATGACTTTCGATTTCATCTCTAATTTTTTTTAACTGATCTACCGTAGTGTCATATTGAAGTGTAATAATCCAACTGATTAACCAATTTGAAGTTTCACTTACATTTACAACTGCGTTTTCGGCAAATTGAAAATTTGGAATAATAGCAAGAGATTTATCAAACTTTCTAATTGTTGTTGATCTAAATCCAATCTTTTCTACTACACCTTCAATAATACCCTCGACAGCTATCCAGTCTCCAATTTTAAATCTCTTTTCAACTAAAACTAAAATTCCTGATATTAAATTTTTGAATAGATCTTGTGCCCCTAATGCTACAGCAACACCAAACAATCCAAGACCTGCAATGATTGGACCTATTTTAATACCCCACAATTCTAAAACTGCTGCTAAACCTAAAATAAAAATTAAAATTTTTAGCGATTTAATTATCCAACCAATAAGTTCTCTTGTTAACAATTTGTCTAAACCACTAAGTATGTATGAGATTGGTTCTATGATTTGGTGAATTACCCAAAAAATTAAAATAGTGATCAACGTTCTATTAATTGTATCTACCACTTCTCTTCCTTCTAGTGAGAAAGTCATGTAGTAGCTTGCAATAAAAAATCCTAATACAATTGGTAAAAATCTTGCTGGGCCTACAAGTGATTGAACAAAAGTATCATCTAATTTATTTGTTGTTCTTTTCGAGATAATTTCTAATTTTTTAATAACTAATTTGCTTATTAGACCTCTAAAAATTAAGAATAGTAAAAATATTCCAATACCAATTAAGATTTGAAAGATATCAACACCAAGAATTCCTTTATTCCATACTGATAAAAATATCTCCGAAAAATTATTAATTAATTCCATTTCTAAATTTTATATAACAAAAACTCTTCTTCTCCAGGGTTAAAAAGAAAAATCTTTTTCCATTTGATTTCGTTCAGTATTGACGAGGTTTTTTCGCCTATACACATCAAATTTGTATTCATCCATAAATTTTCGGTTTGGTAAATCTTTATGAAATTTAAGAAACTTGACGCACTGTTTTGAGAGTAAACATAGACCATATCAGGCATATTTAATTTTAATTCATTAACAAATTTCTCATCAAATTTTTGATTATGATCTACTCTGTAATTAATAATTCTTTTTACCTTAAAACCTTCGCTTAATAACTGTTGGTCTAAATCAACCGATATTGTTTCACCACTAATGTAAAGTAATTCTTTATTTTTGGACTCATAACTTTGTATAATTAACTCCTTTAAGTTTGCAACATTTCCTTCAGCCACAATTGTATTTTGAAAACCAACACTTCTTGCTTTGTTTTCTGTAGCATTTCCAACACAAAAGCATTTAATATTTTTATCTAATTTTACTGTGTTTAAAAATTTTACTGCATTTGCACTAGTAAAAACAATTCCACCATATTCAGAAAAGTCAATTTCTTCATAATTAACCTTTTCAATTCTTATTAAAGGAAGATGAGAAACTTGATGTCCTAATGATTTAAATTTTAATATCATTTCAGAACAATCTTCCAGTGGTCTAGTTAACAAAATATGCATATTATCTTTTATATGAATTATTTGATTTTGTTTTTAAAAGTATTCCAATCTCTTTACCAATTTCTTTAAACTCATTCAAATTACCAACTTTTTTTTCATAAAACCTTTGTTTGCCGTCTAAAGAAAAAAGTTCAGCCTCCACTATAATCTTATCTCCATCAACCACTGAATGAGCACCAATTGCTGTTTCACAATCTCCATCTAAAACTTTTAAAATATTTCTCTCAAGGTGAGCTCTTTTATGTGTTTCCTCATGATTAATTTTGTTTAAAATAGAAATTGTCTCATCATCATTCTCCCTGCACTGAAGAGCAATTACACCTTGTCCTGCACTAGGAATTATGTCTTCAGCTGAAAAAATTTCTGAGATTTCATTTTCAAATTTTAAAAATTTGATACCAGCGTAAGACAAAATAATTGCATCATACATCCCTTCATTCAATTTTCTAATTCTAGTATCTACATTTCCTCTAATTAGTTTACAGTTCAAATCTTTTCTAATTTTTTTTATTTGAAATTCTCTTCTGTATGATGAAGTACCAACAATTGACTTTTGATCTAAGTCTTTAAGTTTTTTTTTATTCTTTGTAATTAAAATCTCTCTAGGGTCATTTCTTTTAAGAAAAGAATCTGTCCTTAATCCTTCTGTTTCATTAGCAGGCATATCTTTCAGTGCATGGACTGCAATATCAATATTTTTTAATTGAAGTTCTTTTTCAATATTACTAGAAAACAAACCTTTGCCACCAAGCTCAGATAATCTTATATCCTGTACTTCGTCACCTTGAGTTGTAATTGATTTAATTAAGATATCTTCATTACTAAGGTTGGTATTTTCAATAATCTTATCTTTAGCTTGTTGAGCATAAAGTAAGGCAAGCTTGCTACCCCTAGATCCAATTATTATTTTTTTTCTCATAAAAAATTATTTCTTACTTGTATAAAGATTGTACAATTATTAAAAACTATTTGAATGAGCAAAAAACCCTTAATTCTTGGAATAGAGTCTAGTTGTGATGAAACAGCAGCTTCTTTAATAACTGAAAATGAAGAAGGATTCCCGGTAGTTTTATCCAACATTGTTTCAAGTCAAGTGGAAATTCATAAGGAATTTGGTGGTGTAGTTCCTGAACTAGCAGCCCGTTCACACATTGAAAAAATAGATTGGATCGTAAAAAAAGCTATTGATGAAAGTGGAAGAAAAATTGAAGAAATAGATGCCGTTGCTTCTACTGCAGGTCCTGGATTAATTGTTTGTTTATCAGTTGGTTTAAGTTTTGGTAAAGCTTTCTCAACAGCAATGAATAAACCTTTTATAGCTGTTAATCATTTAGAGGGACATGCTTTAAGTCCAAAACTAAATACAAATTTAAATTATCCATATTTACTTCTTTTAATTTCAGGTGGGCACTCACAATATTTAAGTGTTCAGAACCTTGGTAAATATAAAAGATTAGGAACAACTATTGATGATGCATTAGGTGAGGCGTTTGACAAAACGGCAAAGCTAATAGGAATAGAATTTCCAGGAGGACCTCAAATAGAAATTTTAGCTAAAAAAGGTGATCCAGAAAAATATGATTTACCAAAACCAATTTTCAGCAAAGGAGGATGTAATCTTTCTTTTGCAGGTCTAAAAACTGCCGTGTTGAAGATAAGCAAAACAATTAAAACAGAACAAGATAAATATGACCTTGCAGCATCTTTTCAAAAAACAATTGAGGAAATTTTATATAAAAAAACAAAGATTGCTTTTACTGAATTTGAAAAAATAAATGAATTAAATGAAAAAATTTTCGTTGTTGCTGGCGGAGTTGCAGCAAATAAAAAAATTAGGTCTATGTTAATTAATCTATGTGAAGAAAATAATTATAAAAGTATTTTTCCACCTATAGAGTTTTGTGGAGATAATGCGGCAATGATTGCAATGGTAGGTTTGGAAAAATTTAAAAAAAATCAATTTGATGATTTAGATTATCCAGCAAAACCTAGATGGCCTTTAGATGAAAATGCAGCTTTTCTCAAAGGTGCCGGAGTTCAATTGTAATGAAATATTGGTTGATGAAATCTGAACCAGATGTTTGGTCAATTGACCAACAAAAAAAAGCTGGAATTAAAGGTGCACCTTGGGATGGTGTCAGAAATTATCAAGCTGCAAAAAATTTAAAAAGTATGAGTAAAGGAGATCTATGTTTTTTTTATCATTCAAACATAGGAAAAGAGATAGTTGGAATAGTAAAAGTTATTAAAGAATCGTATATAGATAAAACAGACAAAACAGGGAGATTTGTTGCCGTTACTGTTCAATTTAAGTCTAAATTTTCAAAGCCTATAACGCTCGAAAGTATTAAAAAAAATAAGGATTTAAGCCATTTAGCTCTGATAAAGCAAAGTAGGCTTTCTGTAATGCCTGTTGATTATAAAAGCTGGAAAATTATAAATAACATGAGTAAAATTTAAAAAAAAAATTATCCTATGCCAAAAAAAAAGAAGAAGAAAAGCAAGGTAAGAAAAAATAAGTCTAAAATTAGAAAAAAAACCTCAAAAAAGGTGAAAAGAAGATCTAAAGTTGGAAAAAGATCTTCTAAAAAACCAAAAAAAAAAATTAAAGCAAAAAAGGAAAACGGAAATACACCTCCTGAAGTTGTTATTAAAACAAAACCAGAATGGGTTAAAAGTAGCTTAGCAAATAAAAGTAAATACCAACAAAAATATTCTCAATCTATAAAAAGCAATGACGAATTTTGGAGGAAAGAGGGAAAAAGAATTACTTGGATAAAACCATATAAAAAGATTAAAGACGTAAAATACAGCACAAAAGAAGTAAAAATTAAATGGTTTGAAGATGGCACTTTAAATGCTTCAGCAAACTGCATTGATAGACATTTAAAGGATAAAAAAGATAAAACTGCCATTATTTGGGTTGGAGATGATCCAAAGGATAGTCAAAAAATTTCTTATAAACAACTTCATCAAAAAGTTTCTAAAGCAGCAAATGGTTTAAAAAAATTAGGAATTAAAAAAGGTGACCGTGTAACAATTTATTTAACTATGATACCAGAGTTAGCAATTTTAATGCTGGCTTGTGTAAGAATTGGTGCAGTACATTCAATTATTTTTGGTGGTTTTTCAGCAGACTCTATCTCTGGAAGAGTGAATGATTGCGAATCTGAATATATAATCACTGCTGATGAAGGAGTGAGAGGTGGAAAAACTATACCACTGAAATATACAGTCGATGAAGCTTTAATGAGTTGTCCAAACGTTAAAAAATGTATTGTTGTTAAACGAACTGGAAATTACATCAACTGGGATCAAAATAGAGATGTTTGGTATCATGATTTAATTAAAGACGTTCCTAATCATTGTGAACCTGAAGAAATGAACGCAGAAGATCCTTTATTTATTTTATATACCTCAGGTTCAACAGGTAAACCTAAAGGAGTTCTTCATACTACTGGTGGTTATATGGTTTATGCTTCAATGACACATCAATATATTTTTAACTACAAACCAAAAGATATTTATTGGTGTACTGCTGATATTGGTTGGGTAACTGGACATAGTTATATTATTTATGGACCACTTTCGAATGGTGCAACAACTATAATGTTTGAAGGAATTCCAAATTATCCTGATAGTTCAAGGTGGTGGCAAATAGTTGATAAATATAAAGTAAATACTTTTTATACAGCACCAACTGCAATTAGAGCATTAATGCGAGAGGGAGATAAACCAGTTAAAAAAACCTCTAGAAAATCACTTAAACTTTTAGGAACGGTAGGGGAACCAATAAATCCGGAAGCTTGGATGTGGTATTATAAAACTGTGGGTAATTCTAAATGCCCAATTGTAGATACATGGTGGCAAACTGAAACTGGAGGTATAATGATTGCGCCTCAAACAGGTGCTATTCCTCTTAAACCTGGGTCTGCAACAAAACCTTTCTATGGAATTAAGCCAGTACTTGTTGATAAAAATGGTAAAGAAATTAAAGGAGCTGGAGAAGGAAGATTGTGTATAGCTCAATCATGGCCTGGACAAATGAGAACAGTATATGGAGATCATCAAAGATTTATTGATACTTATTTTTCACAATTTAATGGGAAATATTTTACTGGTGATGGATGCAGAAGAGATAAAGATGGTTATTACTGGATCACTGGTCGAGTAGATGATGTAATTATTGTTTCGGGACATAATCTTGGAACAGCTGAAATTGAAAGTGCATTTGTAGCGCATCCGAAAGTAGCTGAAGCTGCTGTAGTTGGTTATCCCCATGATATTAAAGGTAATGGATTATATTGTTATGTGACCTTAAATGCAGGAGAAAGTGAAACTGGCGAACTTGAGAGAGATCTTAAACTTTGGGTAAGAAAACAAATTGGACCTCTTGCAACCCCAGATCTAATTCATTTTACACCAGGTCTTCCTAAAACAAGGTCAGGAAAAATAATGAGAAGAATTTTAAGAAAAATTGCTGCAAATGAACATGGTCAATTAGGAGACACAACTACTCTAGCAGATCCAAGTGTTGTTGATAGTTTGGTTGAAAATAGAAAAAATATTTAAAACTGAATTAAATCTTTAAACTCTTGTTTAACAACATCCCATTTTAAAATCATCGAATTTAAAACGATCTTTCGATCTAAAGCTTTTAATTCATCTGCAATTGGAGCCCATTTATATAAAGAGAGTGCACTAGGATTAAAAGGTAAGTCTTGATAATAAACATCCCAATTTATTTTATCCAATCTTTCATCAAAACTTTTCCTAGCTTCATCAATAATATCTAACGGCATCTTATTAGAAATTTCGTCATCTAAAATTTTATTGAAAATTTCGTTTGCTTTATGGATATCATGATAATTGAAATTAACTTTTAAATATGAAAAAGTAAAAAAAGTTAAATCTTGTAATGCAACCGAATAAATATTCCATTTAGCAAGATTTACTGATGACATAAATTCATCATTATCAAAATGAAGAACATATCTTGTTCCCATTCTAGTTTTTAGATAACTATATAAAGTAACTTGAGTGGCCCATGCAGATTTGGTTTGAATAAACTGCTCTAATTCATCTAAAGTTTTTATTTTTTTCTTTGGAATAAACGCCTTAAACATAGCGAATAAATATGTTTTGAAATCATCAAGTTTTATATCTCTCCAAGTTAATTTGTATTTTCCCATGTTAATTTGTAAGTGCGCCAATTATATCTTAAAAAAGTAAGTAAATAAGTACCTAATATGATCAATTTTTAGGGTTTTCAAAGCTCTCATAATGGTTATGGTTTTACTCAGTTATAACTAAATAGAGAGGTATAAATGTCAAATCAACAAAAACACTGGGAAAAAACCAGGGGATTGTTATTTATAACACTTGCAATCTGGTTTGTTTTCTCAATTGGCATCTTTCTCTTTGGAGCTGAAATGAACGAGGTCACAGGACCTTTCGGTTATCCGTGGACATACTGGTTTACATGTCAGGGATCTCTTGGTGCATTTGTAATCCTAATTTTCTGGTTTGCGAATAGACAAGAAAAAATCGATGAAGAGTTCGGCTTTAGCGAAAGAGAGGACGAATAATGAAAGGTAATTTCATAGATAATTTGCCTAAGATTTACGGAATCTATACAGGAGGATTTGTAGGTTTCATAATCATTATGGCAATTGCTGAACAGATGGGTATGACAGCTAAAACGATAGGTATCGCTTTCGTTGCATTTACTGTATTCATCTATGCATTAATCGGTTATCTATCAAGAACAGCCCAAGCAGATGCATATTATGTAGCTGGAAGGCAAGTACCAACAGTCTTCAACGGAATGGCGACTGCAGCAGACTGGATGTCTGGTGCTTCATTCGTTGCAATGGCAGGTGGTATTTACTTTAAAGGTTACGGTTATATGGCTCTACTTGTTGGTTGGACTGGTGGATACGTGCTTGTTGCATCTTTATTAGCACCATACTTAAGAAAATTTGGCTGTTATACAGTTCCAGATTTTATAGGTACGAGATACGGTGGTAATTTAGCAAGATTTAGCGCAGTGGTCGTTTTAACTGTTGCTTCATTTACTTATGTGACTGCACAAATTAACGCTACAGGTACTATTGCATCTGTTGCACTGGATATCCCATTCCAATACGCAGTTTATGTTGGACTAATAAGTATTTTATTATGTTCAATGTTAGGTGGTATGAGAGGGGTAACTTGGACACAGGTTGCACAATATATCGTACTAATTATAGCTTACCTACTTCCAGTATTCTGGATCAGTAACAAAATGGGTGCAGGTTTCTTCCCTCACTTTATGTTAGCTGACGAGGTAGCTAGAATTGGTGAATTAGAACAACAGTTTGGTTTTGTTAAAAACGCAGCTGCTGATCTAAAAACAGTACCTAAAGGCTTAGCAGGAATAACTAAAGCTCACTCTGCAGTGAACGCTACACCTTGGGCATTTATTTCATTAGCATTAGCGATGATGATGGGAACAGCCTCATTACCGCACGTGATGATGAGATACTTTACTACTCCAAGTGTAAAAGCAGCTAGAAAATCAGTAGGTTGGTCATTATTCTTTATCTTCCTACTTTATTCTTCTGCTCCAATGTTAGCTACATTATCTAAGCTATCATTGATCGACCCGAATTTACCAACTGGTATTATCGGTAAGACATTTGCAGAAGTGGAAGCGATAGATTGGTATCAAAACTGGAACCAAGCAAACCTAATGTTTATCAGCGACTTTAACGGAAATGGAACTCTTGAATTAAACGAGTTCTTCATGGGTGGTAAAGCCGTTGTATTAGCAACACCAGAGATAGCTGGATTACCTTATGTAATTTCAGGTCTAGTTGCTGCAGGAGGTATGGCAGCTGCCATGTCTACTGCTGATGGTTTGATTCTAGCAATTGCAAACGCTATATCACATGATGTTTACTATAAGATCATTGATCCAAAAGCGGAAACTGCAAAACGACTACTTGTTGCAAGGGTATTACTTGTAATAATTGGTTTTGCTGGAGCAACTATTGCAGCAATGGAGATTCAAGGAATCTTAGGTTCGGTTATCTGGGCTTTTGATTTTGCGATGTCTGGATTGTTCTTCCCACTTGTACTTGGTGTATGGTGGAAGAGAGCTAATAGACAAGGTGCGATTGCTGGTATGCTAGGTGGTCTAATCGCCGGTGCGTGGTACTTAGTTTGGGTACGAACTGGTGGAAGTGGATTCCTAGGAATTACACAGTTAACATTTGGTATCTTCGGATCAGCTGTTAGTTTAGTTTTAATGGTAATAGTAAGTTTAATGACTGCAGAACCAGATAAAGCTACTCAAAAAATGGTTGATGACGTGCGTGTACCGAGTGGTAAATCAATTCTTGGTAAATCACACTAAATAAATCTTTTAAAGGGGCGATTAATTTCGCCCCTTTTATTTCAATAAATTTTCAAATATAAATTTTGAATGTCAGCAAATTTTCATCCTTTAATATATTTTATTGATTATTTGCTTGGGATCATCATGTGGACTCTTATTGGAAGAGTAGCAATGAATATTTTTCAAAGAGAAGATTCACAATTCTTTTTCATGAGAGTATTTGTGAAATATACTAACCCTTTAATTAAATTATTTAAACCAATCACACCTTCATTTATCATTGGGCCATTGGTGCCCTTGTATGTTGCTTGGTTTTTCTACATGATTAGATTTTATCTAATGCCTTGGATCTTAGGCTATTCAGTGATGGGAATGCTGTCATTTCCTTTGGAGAGTGAAATTTCTAGACAAATTTACCAATTTTTTAATTCATTTTAATTTTTAAAATTGATACTAGTTAATCTAGTAATCAATGAAAAATATACAAATTTCACCATCAATTTTATCTGCTGATTTTAGTCAGTTAGGTACAGAAATAAAAAGACTTGAAGAGGGTGGTGCTGATATGATTCATGTGGATGTAATGGACGGTCATTTTGTTCCTAATTTAACAGTAGGTCCACCTGTAATTAAGGCTCTTCGAAAACATTGTTCATTAAAATTTGATGTTCATTTAATGATATCACCAGTGCATAAATATATAGATGCTTACGCCGATGCAGGAGCAGATATAATTACTATTCACCCTGAGGCAACTGATAATTTAGAAAATTCAATTAAAAAAATAAAAGAAAAAAATAAAAAAGTTGGAGTCTCACTTAATCCCGAAACTAAAATTAATTTAATAATAGATTTATTAGATCAAATAGATTTGGTTTTAATTATGAGTGTAAATCCTGGATTTGGGGGGCAAAAATTTATGCCAGAAGTTTTAGATAAAATTAAAGAACTAAAAAAAATAAGAGAGCAAAAAAAGTTAGATTTTGACATAGAAATTGATGGTGGAATAAATTTTGATAACTGCAAAAGTGCAATTGATGCTGGTGCAAACATTCTTGTTTCTGGTACTACTGTGTTCAAAAGCAATGATGGAGATATAAAGAAAAATATTAATTTATTAAAATTAAAATAAGTTAATGATTAATACAATTTCCTTGGGTATTTTAGGTCAATTTTATTCTAATATAAAAAAAAGTTTTAAATCAATTTATCAAAATTCAAATTTTTACGAAAAAAAGATATCAAAAACTTTTGAAAATAGTTTTGAATATAAACCTAGTCCTCATTTACTTTCATCTATTATTAAATTCCAAAATAAAAAATATAAAATTGAAGACTTTGCTATTGAGTCAATTTGGCAAAATAATTTAAACTCAAAAGATTATGAAAAATTAAATAATTTTTTTTGGTTTTTTAGCTTAGATTTAAAATCCTCTAAAGAAACTACACAAACAGTTATAAAAAATTGGATTTCAAATAACCCTAAATATCAAAAAAAAAGTTGGGAATTTGATTTAACAGCAAAAAGAATTATTTCATGGTTATCAAATCACCAACTCACTTATGAAGATAGTGATCAAGAATATAGAACTACTTTTGATCACATGATTCAGAAACAAACTAATCATTTATTAAATGAGATCAAAAACTCAAAAGAATTTGAAAATAAGATGATTGGATGTGCTGCAATAATTTTAACCGGATTAGCTTACAAAAATGAAAAACAATATCTTGAAAATGGTTTAAATTTATTAAAAAATATTATTAAATCTTCAATCGATAACCAGGGCTTTCCAAGATCAAGAAATATAAGACAATTAACGTTTTATTTAAAATATTTTATAATTATTAGAGAGTGGTTTAAAGAATCTCAGAGTTTAATCCCTGAATATATTGATGAAACCATTTACTATTTAGGTTCAAGTTACGCTTTCATATGGCAAGATATAAAGCAAGATATTTTGTTTAATGGGAATTATTCTTCTAAAAATAAAGAATTTGATCAATACTTAAAAAGATTCGGCTACAATTTTAAAAATCAAATTAATGAACTTGGCGGATATGCAATACTTAAAAACAAAAAAATAATTTTAGCTGTTGATATTGGATCAAGCCCTAGTAAAACATTTTCCAACGACTATCAGGCGGGCGCTCTATCATTTGAAATATTTTCGAACGATAAAAAATTAATTTCAAATGCTGGTTATTATTCGAATAAAAAAAATAAATTTAATAAATTATCAAGAAGCACAGCTTTACATAGTACTTTAACAATTGAGGATTACTCTTCCTCTAGTTTTGCAAAAGATCAAAATCATTTTTTTATTGATAAAGGCTTAAAAGTTACAAAAAAAAAAGTGGTTTTTGAAAATAATTATTGGAAAATATCAGGTGCGCACGATGGATATTCTATTAAATTCGGCACAAGTTATGAGAGAGAAATTGAGTTCTATCCAGAACAGATGAAATTTATTGGATACGACAAGTTATTTAGAAAAGTATCCAATAAAGAAATTAAATTTGATATAAGATTTCATCTTGATCCGAGCTCAAAAGTAATGAAAACACAAGATAATAAATCTATACTGGTTCAAATAGATGAGGAAGGTTGGAAATTTAGTTGCGATAACTTTGATATTAATATTGATAATGGCTTATATTTCGGTAATAAAAATTCATTAAAAGAAAATCAAAATATTTTAATCTCAGGTATGAACAAGGAAAAAGAGCAAATAATTAAGTGGGAGATCAGTAAGATACAATGAAGAATAAAATAAAAACAGCTCTTATTTCTGTATCTGATAAAAAAAAATTAAAACCATTATTAAATGTTTTAAAAAAAAACAAAATTAAAATAATTAGCTCGGGTGGTACCTATAAAGAAATTAAAAAACTAAAATTTAAGTGTCTGGAAGTGTCTAAATTTACTAATTCTCCTGAAATTTTAGAAGGTAGAGTCAAAACTCTTCATCCAAAAATTCATGCAGGGATATTAAATAAAAGAGAAAATAAATCTCACTTAAAAGATTTAAAAGATAATGATTTTGAGAATATTGATTTAGTTATTGTCAATTTTTATCCATTTGAAGACACTCTTAAAAAAACAAAAAACCATAAAAAAATTATAGAAAATATAGATGTGGGCGGCCCTACAATGGTTAGATCTGCAGCTAAAAACTATAAAGATGTAACTGTAATAACTTCATCAGATCAGTATGAGGACCTGATTCAAGAATTAAAAAAATTCAAAGGATCTACTTCATTAAATTTTAGAGAAAAACTTTCAAGAATAGCGTTTGCTGAAACGGCTTATTATGATTCTGTAATTTCAAGCTATTTTAACAAAAAAACAAATACTAATTTCCCTAGAAAAAAAATTATTCATGGAAATCTAATAGAACAACTTAGATACGGAGAAAATCCTCATCAACAAAGCGCAATTTATTCAAATAGTTTGAATACGAATTTAAAACAGATACATGGAAAGCAACTAAGTTATAACAATTATAATGATATATTCAGTGCTCTAACTATTTCAAAATCTTTACCAAAAGGTAAAGGAACAGTAATAGTTAAACATGCAAACCCATGTGGAGTTTCTGCTAAAAATAATTATTTAGAAAGTTATAAATCTGCTCTTTCTTGTGATCCTGTGAGTGCTTTTGGTGGAATAGTTTCGTGTAATTTCAAAATTACAGGAAATTTAGCTGTTGAATTAAATAAGTTATTTTTAGAAGTGATAATTGCAAATGGATTTGATAGCAATGCTATCAAAACCTTAAAAGCTAAAAAAAATTTAAGATTAATTGATGGAACAAACTTTACATCAGAAGAAATTCATAAATTTGTGTCATTTAACCAAAGTATAATGATACAATCAGAGGACTTAAGTTTATTTTCTAAGAACAATTTTAAAATAGTATCAAAACGAAAACCAACATCTAAACAACTTAAAGATCTTATTTTTGCTTTTAACGTATGCAGATATGTAAAATCAAATGCAATAGTATTAGCATCTAATGAAACTACAGTTGGTATTGGATCTGGTCAACCAAGTAGATTGGATAGTTGTCAAATAGCAATAAATAAAATGAAAAAATTTAATCTACAGAATGACAATTTAGTTGCTGCTTCGGATGCATTTTTTCCTTTTGTAGACGGGATTGAAAAATTAGTCCAATCAGGTATTAAAGCAGTAGTTCAGCCATCTGGATCATTACGAGATAAAGAAATAATTAAATTTGCCAATGAAACGGGCACTGTCCTTCTTTTTTCAAAAACAAGACATTTTAGACATTAGATAATTCGTCAATTTTTGCAGCAAGTATAAAATCACTCTCTGCTAGACCTTTAATTGCATGAGTGAATATTTTAATTCTCGCATAACCCCATCCGAACCATATGTCAGGGTGATGACCTTCCGACTCAGCTATTTCTCCTACTTTATTTACGAATTCCTGACTCTTTAAAAAGTTATCAAATTTAAAACTTTTTATTAAATGAAAACCATCGATTTTATCATCTAGAACTTCCCAACCATCAACTTTTTTTAAATATTTATGTATTTCGTCAGCGTTAAAAGGAGGAGTATTTCCTTCACAAGGAACACATTTTTTATTTGCTAAGTCACTCATAAAATAACTTTCTAATGGAGCGGGCAAAGGGGGTCGAACCCTCGACCTTCTCGTTGGCAACGAGACGCTCTACCACTGAGCTATGCCCGCATATTATTTATGTAAAGAAATTAATAGTTTTTTAAAAATTAAGCAATAGCCAAAATTGTTTAATTTAATTTTTTAATAATTTTTAAATATTTAGAAAGATGAAAATAAACTTAAAAATGCTAAGTTGTTTTATAAAAATTTATGAAAGTTATTTATAAACCAGAGGATGAGGAAATTAATAGCGTAAGTTTAGACTTAAAAAATAGAGATTTTAATGAAGCTCTAAAAAAAACTAAAATTTTATCTAAAAAATATTCCGAAGATTATACAGTATCAAAATTATTCTCTATGATTTACTTCAGTATGAAGGAATGGGAAAAGGCAATAATATATTATAGAAAAATTTTAGAATTTGAAAAAGAAAAATTTTATATCTATACAAATATTGGTGTAGCATTTTTTAAACTTGGAAAGATTAATCAATCTATAGATGCGTTCAAAAAATCAATTAAAGAAAATAAAAATTTTTATTTGGCACACAATAATTTAGCAATTTCCTACCTTGAAATTGGTGAATTAGAAAAAGCAATATATCATTTTGTATATACCTTAAAATTAAATAAAAATGACATAAATGCTCAAAAAAATTTAATTAATATATTGACTTTATCAAAATCAAAAAATGAAAACGACCATCCATTAATTAAAATAGATAGTGAAATCTCAAAAATTAAAAAAAATTTAAATATTTTAAATATATATGAGGATCAAAACATATCTAAAATTTTAGAATTCTCTAATAAACTAATAAATATAAAAGAAAATTTATTTTTTAATGAAACTCAGATATTTAGAAAAAATTCTACAAATTTAAATTGTAAAAGACATTTTAAGGTTTTTGATAGATATAATATTATACCAAAATACTGTTTTAGTTGTTACAAAATTGAAATTAATTTGGATAAAATAATTAATTTAATCAAATTATATCTTATATTTGACAACATTTTACTTGAAGATAATAACATAAGAAAATGTGTAGTAGAAATTAGAAATGAAATTAAAGGTAACTACAAAGGTTATATTTACTGTAAGGGACTTAATGAAGCTCAAAAGATTGAACAAATAATTGAAAAAGAAATATCAATAGCCAAAATTGATAATTATAAATTAAATATCAAACATGGTTGTTCAGAATATTATAAAAGTTATCCTGAATTTCAAAAAATTAGTTCAGATGAAAAAACACAATTTGAGTATAATAAAAGCTGGAAAGAGAAAGAAATTATAATAGATGAAGAGGAACCAAATAGGGTAGAGGCTGATAAAAAGATTTGGAAAGAAACGCTTAACGGAATTAATTTATCGGATATATTGACTATTAATAATTGGATAATCTATGCAGATAAAATTGGTGATTACAGTTACAAACCAATTTGCAAAAATAAGATCAATAACCCATATATAATCAAAATTTTACAGAACCAATTAGAATTTAGAAAAAATCAAATTCAAATTTAATTAATATCTAACCAGTCATACTTATTTTTATAGGGATCTAGCAAGTGAAAGTAAGGTTTATATCTTTTATTATCATACAAGGAAATTTTTGATCTTATTTGCTTGAAACTCAAAGTTTTACTATACAAATTTTTTCTTTTATAAAAATTTAAAGTATCCTTACTCCAGGTTAATTTGCAAAATTTAAAAATTTTTTTTCCTAATTCCTCACTATTTTGAGTAAAATTTTCTAGTTCAATATCCATTATATTTTCTTTATATTTTGATTTAAATTTATGCATAACTTTTAAATAATTATCAATGTAGGTTAATATATCCTCAAAACTATGTGCCCAAGATAAATCGGGCAACATAGATTGATAAATCGATATAACTGAGTCTAATTTATTTCTGTAAGTATGAAGAAATTTTGATTTAGGAAAAACTTTCATAATTACATCAATATTAAAAAAATTTTCTAATGATTTGTCTACAAATATTTGATTATTATTTCTATCTAATTTAGAATATTTTGTCTTAATATTCTGTCTTAACTTTTCAAAATTTATGTCAAAACTAAATTGATCTTTATCAAAATTTTTAGAAAATATTGTCGGACCAATCTGTTCTATAATTGACATATTAACAACATGACACTCTCCAACTGTTCCAATTTTTTCAGCACTTGAGGTTAATATTGATTCAATTAAAGTTGAACCCGATCTAGGTAATCCTATAATAAATATTGGTTCAAATCCCTTTTGATTTAGATGTTTTTTATCTATTTTTTGAATTTTTACTTTGTCAAAATATCTATTAATAATTTCGGTATAATAAAATTGAGATGAAACATTATAGGAATAATTAGAATTAAAGATTTTTTCATGGTAATTTGCTAAATACTCAACTTCTTTTTTATATTCTTTATTTTTTTTTTCTTTTTTTGATAATAAAAAATTTATTAATCCTTCATCATATAAATTTAATTTATTGTAATTTTTAATTTTAATTAAATTTTGAAAAATATCATTATTTATAAAATTTGTATCTAGCATATAAAGACCATAGTAAGCTCTTATGTTAAATTTATTTATGCCTAGTACTTTCAAATAAATTTCTTGAGCCTCTTTTAGCTTTCCTGCAAATTGTTTGACCAACGCAAGATTATAAAGTGCTGCTAAAGAATTTGGCTGTTCTTTTAAAAATTTATTATAATAATTAATACTTTCATCATATTTATTTAACTCAAAATGAACTAATCCGAGATAAAAAAAAATTGTTTTATCTTTTAAGTCTTTTTTCTCTAATTTTTTAAATATTTCTAATGCTTTCCCAAATTCTTTTTTCTTTAAAAATTTTTGGCCCTTAAGGAGGTTCATGTGACTATAAAAATATTGTTATTTTTCAATTAATTATTATCTTAATACTAATGAAAATAGAAGATTTACCAAAAATTATTCCTGTGTTTCCATTAAGTAATTTTATAATATTTCCTAAAACTTCTGTTCCTTTAAATATTTTTGAACCAAGATATATAGATATGATCAATGATAGTATGAAATCAAATAAAATTATAGGAATGATTCAACCTCAAAGCTTAAATGATGATAAAAATATTCCAAAACTTCATGATGTCGGATGTTTAGGAAAAATCACTAGTTTTACTGAAACTGAAGATGGTAGATACTTAATAGAATTAAAAGGAATTCAAAGATTTACAAAAATTAGAGAAATAAAAACTGATAAAAAATATAGGACTATCCAGATTGATTATAAAGATTTTTCAAATGATTTAAATGATACTGAGGAAGAACTCAAATTTAGTGACTTAGAGTTAATTTTTAAAGATTTAAAATCTCTTTTCGAGAGAAAGGGTTTTATAATAAATTGGAAAGCACTTCAAAAACAAAGTTTAGATGAAACAATTAATGCATTAGCAATGGCCTCCCCTTTTTCACTTGAAGAAAAACAGGTTTTGTTAGAAGCCAAAAATCTTAACGTTAGAAAAAATAAAATTGCAGAAATTTTAAAAACATACACTCATGATATTTTTAATAATACTACTATACAATAGATTAATTTCAAATTCCGTTATCTGCAAAGTTAATTAAAAGTTTATTTATTATAGGGTGCTTACCTAACATTTGTACTGATTTACTTATAAAACTACTGCCAATTTTCCTTTCAAAATTAAAAAATTCATGAACTAAGTCAATCCCATTAGAAAAAAAATAATTTTTGTATCGTAATTTTTTTTCAAACTCAACGTTAACAGATAAATTTATTGGTAATCCTAAATTTTTTTTATTACAAATTATTTTGAGAAAAGTTTTAATATCTCTAATGGTCATATTAAAACCTTGACCAGCTAAAGGATGAATTCTATGAAGTAAATCACCAAAAGCTAATATATTTTCATCGTAATAGGATCTTAAGGTAAAGGAATTGAGTTTGTAGTTTTCAATTTTTTGAATTTTTTTTATTTCATACTTAGAATTATATTTATTAATGAGCTCACTAATATTTGGACGCTTTTCAACAGAAGTGTCGAATGAATAAACAATTGATGTTTTTTCTGGTGAGATAGGCAAAAAAGCTAAGGGTCCTTTTTGGGTAAATATTTGTGTCGCAACATTATTATTTATTCTTTTATGTTCAATTATAGTGGTGAAAGCTGAGCTGTTATATTTCTTTATTATTTTTTTACTAAAGTATTTTTTAGTTAAACTGCTAGTATAGTCTGCATTTATTATTAAATCATATTTGTTTAAATTAATTTTTTTTTCCT